>PLIM01000070.1 GCA_003139355.1 Acidimicrobiaceae bacterium
CGGCTCGGTCACCGAGCTCTCGACCTCGACCGGCACCCTGGTGAAGGTCATCAGAGGCCGGAGCTACGGGTTCAACAACCCCGATGCCGTCGCCTCGGACGGCACCCACGTCTGGGTGGCGAGCATGGTTGGCGGCTCGGTCACCGAGCTCTCGGCCCCGGCCGGCACCCTGGTGAAGGTCATCAGAGGCCGGAGCTACGGGTTCAACAACCCGTCCGCCATCGCCTCGGACGGCATCCACGTCTGGGTGGCGAACGCGAGTGGCAACTCGGTCACCGAGCTCTCGGCCTCGACCGGCGCCCTGGTGAAGGTCATCAGCGGCCGAAGCTACGGGTTTGGCGACCCATCCGCCATCGCCTCGGACGGCATCCACGTCTGGGTGGCGAACGCGAGTGGCAACTGCGTCACCGAGCTCTCGGCCTCGACCGGCGCCCTGGTGAAGGTCTTGAGCGGCTCGAACTACGGGTTCGACCACCCCAACGCCATCACCTCGGATGGCACTCACGTCTGGGTGGCGAACTTCTATGGCAGCTCGGTGACCGAGCTCCCAGGTTCTTGACCACTCCCAGCATCGGGACCGCCTACCACGGGACGGAGCAGCGTCGGTGGCCTTGATGGCAGCGAGATGGCCCGACCCGTTGTAACTGGTTGCACAAGGTCCACTCTCCTTCCGTAGCCGGCCATGTTCGAGCAGTCGTACCGTCGCGGGAGAGCTTGACCGGCCGTCTGCTACGCCGACACGGCCGAGCAGCGGACTCGGAGGCCATCTGTCGATTCCTCCGAGATCGCCGGGCCGAGGATGTCCAACGGTCGATCTGGAGCATGTCAATCTTGGTTGCGACACGGCGGAGCAACTTGGGTAGGTCGCTGGCACCCCGCCGACGTGGGTAGGCCAAGCCCGTAATCTTCGGTCCATGGACGACGCGTTCGCAGCCGGGGACCACTTCTTGCTGAACGAGGCACGCCTGCTCGAACGGCGACTGTTCGCCGCGTGCTTCCTTGGTGCACCCGCGGTCGGGGTTGTTGATGCGCTGCGCGGCTACCAGAACCAGGACGGTGGCTTCGGCCAGGCCCTCGAACCCGACACGCGCTGCCCGGCCAGTCTCCCGATCTACGTCGAGACCGCCTTCCAAGCGCTCGCCACGGTTGCCACTGTCGACCGATCGATGGTTCTTCGGGCCTGCGATTTCCTGGCCCGTTCGGCTGCCGAGGCCGGCGCCGGGGGCGCCGTCCCACTTGCGTTCCCGATCATCGAGTCCTTCCCTCGAGCCGGGCATTGGACGGAGTGGACCTACGAGCCCGGTCTCAATCCGACCGCCGGGCTGGTGGGACTGCTGTACCAGCTCGACGTCGAGCACCCCTGGAGGCAACAGGCGGCCCGGTACTGCTGGGAACGACTCGAAGCCGGCGAGCTGCCGGACAGCGCACACACGCTCTCGGAGGCGCTCGTCTTCCTCGAGCACGTGCCCGAGCACGACCGGGCTGACAGGTGTGTGGCGGAGATTGCCGGCCATTTCGACGAGGTTTCCGGGCTCCATCTCGACCCCGAAACGCCCGGTTACGGGCTGTCGCCCTTGCACTTCGCGCCAACTGCAAGCTCACGCTGGCGCCGGCTCTTCACCGATGCACAGATCAGCGCCAACCTCGACCACCTGGCGCGAGACCAGCAGCCCGACGGCGGATGGCCGATTGCCTGGGAGCCGCCCAGTGAGGCTGCGACCCTTGAGTGGCGGGGAGTCGTCACTCTCCAAGCCCTGCGAACTCTCACGTCCTACGGCCGCATCACCGCTGAGTCCTGAGTCGCTCGCCGGCGCGGTGCTCTCCGACGGGTGCCGACCGCTCCCGCCTGCCGGCCTCGAGCAGGGATCGAGTGCTTCGCACGACGGCAGACTTCGTGGCCGTTCTTCCATGAGCGTCACCGCAAACCCCTTGTATTTCCTGCCATCTGTGTCCTGCGATGTCCAGCGGTGTCCAGCGGTGCCGCTTGCCTGACTGCTTGCACGCCCAGGCTGACCACCGTTGCGCAGGACGGTGGGGGGCGGGGGGGCAGCTCTGGGGGTCGCCGGGGCGCTGCAGGCATCTGTGGGCTTCCTGCACCTTCTCACCCGCGGCGTGAGGTCCGGTTCACACCGGGCGCACGCCTGACCTGAACCCTTGCAACCTTTCTGCGAGGCTGAGCGTCATAGAGAGTGTGAGCATCGCCAGCGGCATCGTCGGGGCGTCGCCTGCCAAAGTCCTCGGCGGAATCTCCGCTGAGGAACTGGAGGCTCTGTATCGCTCGGAACGGGACCGGATGGTTCGGGTGGCACTGTTGCTTGTCGGTTCCGCAGCAGACGCAGAGGAACTGGTTCAGGAGTCCTTTGTTCGTGTCGCCAGAGCGAGGCGACCCATAGACAATCCCCCCGCCTATCTCCGGACGACCGTGGTCAACCTCAGCCGCAGCCACCTTCGCCGTCTTCGAGTGCAGCGGCGCCAGCCTGCGGCTCCCCCACGCTTGATCGAAGACCCGGAGCTCGACGAGACCTGGGGAGCTGTCTGTCGGCTTCCTTTCCGTCAACGCGCCGCCGTTGTTCTCCGCTACTACCAAGACCTCTCTGAAGCAGAGATTGCACGGCTCCTTGCTTGCAGGCCGGGCACGGTCAAATCGAATCTCCACCACGCATTGGCAAGGCTGCGAAAGGAGCTGCCGTGACGAACCTGGACAACGATGTACTTGAGGCAAGGTTGCGGGAGACGCTTCGCTTCGTCGCGGCAGGTCCAATCGGCCCAGGTCAGATGCCAGCGGTAGCGGGCCGACCCCGACCTCGCATCGCCCGCCGGGTCACGGCTGTGCTCATGGCCGCCGCCATCCTGGTGGTGTTCTTCGTACCTCTGCCGCACGTGAGCCTGTTCAAGAGTCTTGTCGCCCCTGCGAAGGTAGCGACCCCATCCCCCGTCGGCGTCGTGTCCGGAATTGCCGCTCTTTCTTCTCTCGAAAGGCTGGAACTGGCCGCAGCAAACAAGGCATGGGCGGGGGTCGGCAGTTCCAGCCTTCCCGTCCTGGTTGGTACCTCCGTCCAGATGAGCCCGAACGCCGGCTTTACGAACGGCGACACGAAGCTCGCCTTCGGCCTCGGTCGTATCACTGCGCCCACTCGGTTTCCCTCGTCTCCGGTTCGCGACCGAGGTTGGGCCGTCATCTCCGCGGAGAGAGCGCTTCGTCTCCTGAAGACGCCAACGCCGCCGGTCCACCCGGTGTACACGGGACCGCCTGACAAGGTTCTCCGCGTGCATCTTGGAACCGACATCTGGGAGACCGCCCACGGGCGCCTGCGCCTTCCGGCATGGCTGTTCACCGTCTCGGGGCTGAGGGGAACCGCTTCGGTGCTCGCGCTCTCGCCTTCGGACCTGTTTCAGCCGCGCCATGTCTCCGAACCCTCCCCTGGGCCCGACCAGGTCCCCAACGTCTCAGTTGGCAGCGCGAGTCTTGAGGGTGCGGGCCGCACGATAACCATCGGATTCGTCGGCGGAATCGTTGGGACGACGGGGTGTGACGATACCTACAAGGCCCGCGTCGTTCAGGAGAAGGCCATCGTCGTGGTGTTCGTCGTGGAGACGAGGGTCATCCCTTCAGGCATGCTCTGCTCTGCGGTGGGATACGGGGACCACTTGTCGGTCAGGCTCGCCAGGCCGATCGGAAGCCGGGTCCTCGTCGATGGTGCCTCCGCGAGTGCCGTGCCCGTTCCGAGGAGCCACGCGGTTCCGCCCACGACCAAACCGCTCCCAGTCGTTGACCTCTCGGCCACACCAGCCGGGTGGGTGCCGGTCGCCTACGGCGATGCCCAGGTATCGGTGCCCGCGTCGTTCTCGGTCTTCTATCCGGGCCAGGACCCGTGCGAGTCGTTCTCGACGCCCGGCGCGCTGTTCGTTGCACCGATCCCCGGATTCAAGAGGATCTGTCCCGCGCCTGGACATCCTCGGGCCACTCTCGTGCGCCTCGTTCCCTACGGCGGGGTCCCCCAGAAGACTGCAGGCGAGAAGCTCATCATTGTCAACGGCGTGCCCGCCTACTTCGTCCCTCCCAGCAGCGCCAAGCCGTTCATCAGCTACTTCGTGCCGTCCCTGGGCGTCTTGGTCACGGGGTCCGGCCCGATGGCGCGCCGAGTGCTCGACACCCTGACCTGCTCACCTCGTGCCGTGGCTCTCGCCTCGGGCGGCGCAGCGGCAGTCCCGTCGTCGTGGCGTTCTCTCACCTTCGCCGGGCTGCGGTTCTCGGTCCCAGCCAGTTGGCCCGTCCAGCGAACCAATCTGTGGAACGTGTGCGGGCCTGTTCAGATCGCGGTCGCTGAGGGGGTCACCCTGGACACCGACCAGGTGTTCCAAGCGCTGCCTTGTCCGGGTCCGTTGCCGTACGCGGTCGTCCCTTCGAACGGCGTGCGCGTCGATACCGGGCGGAGTCACAGCCTCAGCGCGCTCGTCGGGTCCTTCTCGCCAGGCGGCACCTGCCTTCACACCGGCGGTCTCAAGGCGTGTCCGAGCAGCACACCGCACTACAGCGTCTTGTTGCTTCGCGTCAGCGTGCCAGGGCGGGCCGCACCGGTCTTCGTCTCCATCGGTTTGGCCGGGAGCGGCATGGTCGCACGGACGATCCTGTACTCGTTGCGGGCGGCGACTCCAAGCGAGGCCCGTGCTTCGGTCGGCGGAACTCTCGTCCGTGTTGGTGGTCCAGCCCCTGGCTCCGCCGTCGCGCTGCCGGGCCAAGTGACAGCCAAGAACTCATTCGGGCACAAGTTCACGGTCACGGTCGCCAAGCGCGGGCAGTTCGTTCTGTCCATACCAGCCGGGGTGTACGAACTGACCGGGCGCAGTCCGATGGTCACCGTCAACGGAGCGGAGATGACCTGCGCGGCAACGCAGCCTGTGCGTGTCAAGTCCGGGCAGGAGACACGGGGCGTTGAGGTCATCTGCTCGATCAAGTAACCCGTGTCGACCGTCGGATTGCCCATGGCCCCGCGGGCGTCGTACGCGAACCCACCCCGTCCGCGCTTCATGGGAGCATGAGACCAGTGAGACTGCGCGTCCTTTCGATGGTGGTCCTGGCGCTGACCCTCGCCGCCTGCACCAGCTCGCAGGCGGTCCGTCCGATGACCGCGGCGCTAGACATCGGCCTTCGCCCGCCACTCCCCGTCGTTGACCTAGCGGCCACACCGGCCGGATGGGTGCCGGTCGCCTACGGCGATGCCCAGGTATCGGTGCCCGCGTCGTTCTCGGTCTTCTATCCGGGCCTGCGCCCGTGCGAGCCGTTCCCGACGCCCGGCGCGATCTATGTTGCACCGATCCCCGTCAAGATGAACTGTCCCCCGCCTGGACATCCTCGGGCCACTCTCGTGCGCCTCGTTCCCAATGGCGGGGTCCCCCCGAAGACTGCAGGTGAGAAGCTCATCATCGTCAACGGCGTGCCCGTCTACTTCGTCCCTCCCAGCAGCGCGAGGCCGTTCATCAGGTACTTCGTGCCGTCCCTGGGCGTCTTGGTCTCCGGGTCTGGCCCGATGGCGCGCCGAGTGCTCGACACCCTGACCTGCTCACCTCGCGCCGTGGCTCTCGCCTCAGGCGGCGCACCGGCAGTCCCGTCGTCGTGGCGTCCTGTGGCCTTTGCAGGCTTGCGGTTCTCGGTCCCAGCCAGTTGGCCCGTCCAGAGAAGGCGGGCTCAAGGGATCCGCGCAACATCTCGGCGAGTCAACGACAGTGAGTTGACTCGACCGGGAGGTTCTCGATGGCAGTGCACCTGACTTGGCAGCAACGGCAGCAGGCTCGAAAGCTGCGACGCGACGGCAAAACAGTTCGCGAGGTTGCCGTTGAGATCGGCTGTTCCCTCCGGACCGTCAAGCGGGTGACGCGCGGTCCGGGCAAGCGTGAGTCTCAGGCAGTCGTGTGGTCTCCCGGGCCGTCTCGGCTCTCGCTCGCGGATCGCGAGGAAATCAGCCTCGGTCTTCGCGGTGGCGAGACGATGCGTGCGATCGCGCATCGCCTGGGCAGAGCGGCCTCGACGATCTCTCGCGAGGTGGCGGCGAGCGGCGGCCGTCCGCACTACCGGGCGGTGGGGGCGCACCATAGAGCCTATGAACGAGCGCGACGTCCGAAGACCCCAAAGCTCATGGCCGGTCCCCTCGCCTCTCAGGTCGAGTCCTGGCTCGAGCTGTGGTGGTCACCCGAGGAGATCGCCCGTCGCCTGCGGATCGAGTTCCCGGACGATACGACGATGCACGTGAGCCACGAGACGATCTACCAGTCGCTCTTCGTCCAGGGTCGGGGCGAGCTGCGCCGAGAGCTCCATCGCTGTCTGCGGACCGGGCGGGCGCAGCGCCGCTCGAAAGGGCAAACCGAGAACCGCGGCCACATCTCCAACATGGTGATGATCTCCGAGCGCCCTGCCGAGGCGAACGATCGAGCCGTGCCGGGCCACTGGGAAGGCGATCTCATCATCGGCAAGAACGGTCGCTCTGCGGTCGGCACGCTCGTCGAGCGCAGCACCCGATACCTGCTGCTGCTCCACCTGCCCGACGGCCGGGAAGCCGCCAAGGTCAACGAGGCGATGAAGAAGGCAATCAGTGGGCTTCCCGCCGAGCTCGCGAAGACCATCACCTGGGATCAAGGAAAGGAACTGTCGAGCCACGCCGACTTCACGATCGACACCAACATCGCCGTCTACTTCTGCGATCCCCACAGCCCCTGGCAGCGCGGCTCGAACGAGAACACCAACGGCCTTCTTCGTCAGTACATGCCAAAAGGCACCGACCTCTCTGTGCACACTGCCGAAGATCTCGCCCGCATCGCCGGCAGTCTCAACAACCGTCCACGCGAGACGCTCGGATTCATGAAACCATCAGAAAAGCTCGCCGAGTTCGTTGCGATGACTGGTTGAGCCCGCCGAACCAAACTGTGGAACGTGTGCGGGCCAGTTCAGATCGCGCTCGCTGAGAGTGTCACCCTGGACACCGACCAGGTGTTCCAGGCACTGCCTTGTGCAATGCCGGGGCCGTACGCGGTCGTCCCTTCAAACGGCGTGCGCGTTGATACCGGGCGGAGTCACAGCCTCAGCGAACTCATCGGGTCCTTCTCACCAGGGGGGCCCTGCCTTCTCACTGGCGGTCTCAAGGCGTGTCCGAGCAGCACACCGCACTACAGCGTCTTGTTGCTCCGCGTCAGGGTGCCAGGGCGGGCCGCTCCGGTCTTCGTCTCCATCGGGCTGGCCGGGAGCGGCATGGCCGCCAGGACGATCCTGTACTCGTTGGCGGCGGCGTGATGCGCGCGGTCCGGCACCCCGTCACGACCTTGGTCGTGGCCGTGCCCGCAGTCATCGGCATCGGCGCCCCTGACCCTCCTCTGTCTGCGGCGGCCTGACCCCTTTCTGTCCCGCGCCAGGGGCCCCCGACTGGTCACGAAATCGTCACGCAAGTGCGATCTGCCGCGCGAACGCGCGGGGGTACGCTGCTGCAACGGCCCTCACGAAAGGGAGACGAAGAATGACCTTGACAGGCGTGGTCGACGATCACATGCTGAGCCAGTACCGCGTGTTGCTCGACCGGGAAGATGAAGCCTTCGACGAACTCGAGCATGCCTTCGAGGACGGAGACAGTGATCACTTCGAGGCCGACTACCACGACTGGATCCAGGCCATGATCCGTCGGCTCGCCTATCTGAAGCGTCTTGGCATCGAGGTCAGCGTCTGACGCTCCCGCCTTGCAGTCCGCACCACAGGTGAACGGTCCCGCCCCGGCGCTACGCGAGCAGCGGTTCGTATTCGGAGAGGTCGCGCACACATACGACCGGCAGCGCCCTTCGTACCCGTCACAGTTCATCGACGCCGTCCTGGCCTTCGCTGGTCTCGACCAGGACGCCACCACGCCCGTCGCCGAAGTCGGTGCTGGTACCGGTAAGGCGAGCGCCCTGTTCGCCGCACGCGCGATCCCGCTGACATGCCTCGAACCGAGCCCCGCCATGGCCGCCATCGCCCGGCGCAACCTCGCCGCCTTTCATGACGCCGCGGTCCAGGAAACCTCCTTCGAGGACTGGCAACCCACCGCCCACACCTACGGCCTGCTCTTCGCAGCCCAGTCCTGGCACTGGGTCTCGCCCGAAGTCCGCTATGTCAAGGCCTGCCGGGCTCTCCGCCCGCACGGCACCCTCGCCGTGTTCTGGAACGTCATGGTCAGTCGCGGAGGCGCCGCCCTCGAGAGGGACCTGAACATCGCATACGGCGATCTCGCACAGGGTAAGGGGCGACCGGGCCGGGCCGAACGCGTCGAGGCCAACGACTGGGTCCTCGG
Organism: Acidimicrobiaceae bacterium; assembly: GCA_003139355.1. Lineage (GTDB taxonomy): Bacteria > Actinomycetota > Acidimicrobiia > Acidimicrobiales > Bog-793 > Fen-455. The sequence continues at coordinate 8,307 of PLIM01000070.1, forward strand.
CGAGATGGAGGCGTCCGGGCTCTTCGAGCCAGGCCCCGCCACGGTGCTGCGGGAGCCGTGGCTCTGCACCTACGAAACCGAGAGCTGGCTCCAGCTCCTCTCCACCCATTCGGACCATCGGATGCTCGACGAAGACACCCGGGCCGGGCTCTTGGACCGGATACGGGCCGCAGTCGACGCCAACGGCGGGCGCGTCGAGGTCGGCTACGTCACGGTCGGCTACCTCGCGCGGACCCGTGAGCGACCCGGCGAACGGAACGACGCGTGAGGCCTACGAGCTACGTCCCCATAGGCGTGGACGTCCCGCTCGCGAGTTGGGGCTTCCGCGCCGCCGGGGCCGTCGCCGATGCCGTCGTCGTCGGCATCGCGACCTATCTCATCGATCTCACCGCCGGCATCCGTACCCACACCGGCTATGTGTACCTCGACCTGGCCGTGAGCTTCGTGTACTCGTTCGCCCTGGTCGGGTTCTGGGGCCACACGCTCGGCATGGCGTGGATGAGGCTCGACGCCGTCGACGCCGTCGAGGGGCGCACTCCGATCGGTCCCGTCAAGGCGGCGATCCGTTCGCTCGCCGCCGGCCTGTTGACGATCATCCCGATCGCGCCTTTCCTCGACCTCCTCTGGCCGCTGTGGGACCGCCGCAACCAGACGCTCCACGACAAGGCTGCCGGGACCGTCGTCCTGCGCCACTAGGTGCTCGATCTAGCCTCCGAGCAACCCTGCCACCTCGGCCCGCTCCTCGAGCAGCTCGGCGATCGTGGCCCGGATCCGCTCGGTCGCGAACTCACTGTGCTGCTGGCCGGTCACCACCTCCAACGAGGTCCCGTCCGATCGCACAGGAAACCCGAACTGCAGCCCCACCGGCACCCCGTACTCTCCCTGGGACACCACCGCGACCGACACGAAGCCGCCGGGCGGCGTCGGCCGCAGGATGCTGACCACCGAGTCGATGACGGCGTTCGCGGCGCTCGCAGCCGACGACAGGCCCCGCGCCTCGATGATCGCTGTGCCGCGTCGCTTCGCTGTCTCCAGGAACTCGCCTTCCAGCCACACCTGGTCCTGTATGACCTCGACCGCCGGCCGGCCCCCGATCAGCGCGTTCTCATAATCAGGAAACTGCGTCGACGAATGGTTCCCGTACACCGCCAGATTCGCCACCTGCTCATTGGGCACGCCCGCCCGCTTCGCCAGCAGGCTCTGGGCGCGGTTCTGGTCGAGGCGCATCATGGCGAACCAGCGATCCGCCGGTATCTCCGGCGCGTTCGACCGGGCGATGAGACAGTTGGTGTTACAGGGATTCCCGAGCACAAGCACCCGCACGTCCGATGCCGCGTGCTCGGCAATGGCCCGGCCCTGCGGTTTGAAGGTCCCGCCGTTGACGCCGAGCAGATCCTTGCGCTCCATGCCGGCCTTGCGGGGAACCGCCCCGACGAGCAGTGCGAACGAGGTCCCGCGAAAGGCAGTCGCAAGGTCGCTCGTCGCCTCGATGCCGGCGAGAAGAGGAAACGCACAGTCCTCGAGCTCCATCACGACACCTCCGAGCACCTTCATCGCCGGCTCGATCTCGAGCAGCCGGAGCACCACGGGTTGCCCCTCTCCGAACATCTGGCCCGCTGCGATGCGGAAGAGCAGCGCGTAGCCGACCTGGCCTGCGGCGCCAGTGACGGTGACTTGGATCGGACGGGGCATCGTCGCGGTCCTGGCAGCTGTGGGGGGAGCGGTGTCGGTCACGGCAAAGCAGACTAACCCGGCCGCGGGCCCACCCTGACCCCGGGCGCCCGTCCTCTCCCCCGCCCCCCTGGCTGGACCGCCAGGTCTCAGCCGATCTGCCGGGCTCAGAGGCGCTCGACGATGGCGTCGGCGAACTGGCTGCAACGGACCTCGTGCGCACCCTGCATCAAACGGGCGAAGTCGTAGGTCACGATTCTGTCGGCGATCGTCCGCTCGAGCGCCGCGACGATGTCGGCGGCGGCCTCCTGCCATCCAAGGTGCTCGAACATGAGCGCGCCGGACAGGAGCAACGAGCCTGGATTGACCTTGTCCTGACCCGCGTACTTCGGCGCGGTGCCATGCGTCGCCTCGAAGACGCCGTGTCCGGTCACGTAGTTGATATTGCCGCCGGGAGCGATCCCGATGCCCCCGACCTGCGCCGCCAGCGCATCGGACAGGTAGTCCCCGTTCAGGTTCGTGGCCGCGATGACGTCGAACTCGTCGGGCCGGGTGAGGACTTGCTGGAAGGTTATGTCCGCTATCGCGTCCTTCACCAGGATCTTGTCGCCGGGTTGGCCACCGCAGTCCTCCCAGCTGACCGCCACGTCGGAGAACTCGTCACGGGCGACCTCGTAACCCCAGTTGCGGAACGCCCCCTCGGTGAACTTCTGGATGTTCCCCTTGTGCACGAGCGTGACGCTCCGGCGGTGGCGCCGCACGGCGTACTGCAGCGCGGCGCGCACGAGGCGCTTCGAACCGGCCTCCGATATCGGCTTGATGCCGACTCCCGAGTCGGCCCGTATCGTCCACCCGAATTGCTCCTGTAGATAGGCAATGAGCCGGCGGGCCTCCTCGGTGCCCTCCTGCAGCTCGAGCCCCGCGTACACGTCCTCGGTGTTCTCCCGGAATATCACCATGTCGACCTTCTCGGGGTGGACGACCGGCGAGGGCACCCCGGCGAACCAACGCACCGGCCGCAAGCACACGTAGAGGTCGAGCAGCTGGCGCAGCGCCACGTTGAGTGACCGCAAGCCGCCGCCGACCGGTGTCGTGAGTGGGCCTTTGATGCCGATGAGATGGTCCCGGAACGCCTCAACCGTCTCCTCGGGCAGCCACTGCCCGGTCTGTTTGAAAGCCTTCTCGCCGGCGAGCACCTCCTTCCAACAGACGCGCCTGCCGTGTTTGGCCGCGGCAGCGTCGAGCACATGTTGCGCGGCCGGCCAGATGTCAACCCCGGTCCCGTCCCCTTCGATATAGGGGATTATGGGTTCATCCGGCACCTGGAGCGCGCCCGTCTGTGCCATCGTGATCTTGGTCGGCATTCCAGCGAGCCTACTTAGGACCACACATGTCGGCGCCAACCCGCCGTGCTCGAACCCTCGTGCACCGAGGGCGGCGCCCGCGTCAGGGACGTTGTCGGTGCAGCTGCCCGGCTACTTGCCTCCGCCCTGCGCCCCAGCCCGTCGCTCGGCGGCGAGCACGGCGTTGCGTAGGAGCATGGCGCGGGTCATCGGGCCGACCCCGCCAATCCGCGGCGTGATCCAGCCTGCGACCTCCGCAACCGATTCCTCGACGTCAGACAGCAGCCGCTTGCCTTCGCGCGAAACCCCGGCGCCCACTACTGCCGCACCAGGTTTCACCATGTCGCGGGTCACCAGGTTCGCCCGGCCCGCCGCCGCGACGACGATGTCGCCCTGGCGGACATACTCGCCGAGGTTCGCCACACCGGTGTGGACGACGGTCACAGCCGCGTTCAGGCCCGGCCTCTTCAGCGCCAGCAGGAGGGCGAGCGGCCGGCCAATCGTCAACCCCCGGCCGACGATCACGACGTGTTGCCCGCTCACAGGCACCTCGTACGCGTGGAGCAGTTCGACGATCCCAGCCGGCGTGCATGGAAGCGGTCCGGGCGCGCCCATCACGAGACGCCCGAGGTTCACCGGGTGAAGTCCGTCGACGTCCTTGTCGGGGTCCACGGCCAGCAGAGCCCGCTCCTCGTTCAAGTGCCCCGGCAACGGCAGCTGGATGAGCAGCGCGTCGACTGCGGGATTCGCGCTGAGCGAGCGGACAACCGACTCGAGGTGCTCCTGGGTCACGTCCCCGGACAGTTCCTCGTGCACGGACTCGACGCCGATCTCGTCGCAGTCCTGGTGCTTCATCGCCACGTACCGGGCGCTCGGACCGTCGTCGCCGACCAGGATCGTCCCGAGCCCGGGGGTGACGCCGGCCGCCTTCAGCACGGCGACCCGCTTGGACAGCTCGGCCCGTTCCCGAGCTGCGAGCGCTTCCCCGTCCAGCAGGATCGCGGCCATCAGTGGCGGAAGTGGCGCTCGCCGGTGAGCACCATCGAGATTCCACGCTCGTCGGCGGCCGCGATCACTTCCTGATCGCGCAGCGACCCGCCCGGCTGCACGACGGCTGTGACGCCAGCGTCGATCACTTCGTCCAGCCCGTCTCGGAATGGAAAGTATGCATCACTGGCTCCTGCTCCTCCTTGCGCTCGACCGCCAGCCTTGCGACCGGCGATCCCGGCCGCGTCCACGCGGTTCTGCTGTCCGCACCCGATACCTACTACCTGCCCACCGTGAGCCAAGACGATCGCATTGGACGAAGTCAGACCGCATACCCTCCAGGCAAGCTCGAGATCGCGCCACTGCTGGTCGGTCGGTACGAGCTTCGTCGCCACTCGCCACGTCTCGGGCGCTGATCCGAAGCGATCGCATTCCTGGACAAGAAACCCTCCGTTGGTCTGGCGAACGCTGAGCTCCAGGCGAGACGGGAAAGGCGCTGCGATCGCCCGCATGTTCTTTCGCTTGGCGGCGAAGCGGGCGAGGGCGGCGTCGTCAAACGCGGGCGCGACAAGGACGTCGGCGAGCGGACCCTCGACGATCTGTTCCGCGAGCGCCTCGTCGACGCGGCCGCTCAGGGCCACGATCCCGCCGAAAGCCGAGACCGGATCTCCCGCCAGGGCCCGTCCGTAAGCCGTGGCGAGGTCCTCGGCGACGGCAACCCCGCACGGGTTCGTGTGCTTCACGATCACCGCGGCTGCAAGACCGTCGGCGAAGCTGAGGCCATCGGGGCCGACGAGCTGGTACGCAAGCTGCCACGCCGCCTCGGCGTCGAGCAGGTTCAGGTACGACAGCTCCCGGCCGCCGTGCTGGACAAGGCCCTCCCACCAGCCGGCGGGATTGCCGCGCTCGCGGTAGCGCGCGGCCCGCTGATGCGGGTTCTCCCCGTAACGGAGCTCCTTGGCACGCTCGAGGACGACGTGCAACGTCGGCGGCAACAAGTCGGCACTCTCCTGGTCACCGCGCCCGGTCTCGTCCAGCCAATGAACGATCGCGGCGTCATAAGCGGACGTGTGAGCAAAGGCGGCACGTGCCAGCCTGCGACGCGTGAAATCGCTCACGACTCCGTCCCTCCGCAGCTCGTCGAGGACGGGCCCGTACTCGCTGGGATCCACGATGACGGTGACGTGTGCCCAATTCTTCGCGGCAGCCCGGATCATCGTCGGACCGCCGACGTCTATCGTCTCGATGGAAGGGTGCGATTCGAACGGATAGAGGTTGCAGCCGACGAGGTCGATCGCGGTGATGTGCTGGGCGGCGAGGTCATCGAGATGGGACTGGATCGACCGGTCGGCCAGGATACCCGCATGGATGGCCGGGTGCAGGGTCTTGACGCGCCCGCCCAGCATCTCGGGCACGCCGGTGATCTGGGCAACTTCCGTGTGGTCGATCCCAGCGGCCTCGAGGACCTTAGCCGTGCCCCCGCTCGCGACGAGGTCGACGCCGAGGGCGATCAGGCCCCTGGCGAACTCCTCGAGGCCCGTCTTGTCGTAAACAGAGAGAAGCGCACGCACAAGCGAGGACGCTACCAGGACGGTACTGAGACAGGCCGGACTGCCGGCTCATCGGGCACGCGGCGAACCGACCCCGTGCGAGCGTCCGGCGACGGTTCCGAACTTTCACTCAAGTCTCGATGCCAAGACGGGTACTATTTGGGTACAGACCCGCCGGAAGAAAGCTGATAGTGGTCATGGCCGCGGTTTCGCGGGCGTGGGGCACATCATCCGAACGGAGGGTCCCGGTCTTATGGTCAGACCCTGCAGACTTCCTGCAAGGTCTGCTGTTACGGCATTTCACTCGCTACGCTCGATCGAGACATCTCGGGACAGATCAGGAGTACCTTGAGCGACAAGCTCCAGGGCGACACACGGTCGTCCGCGTCTGACGGCAAGCGGTACCCGCCGGGCCTGAATACTGTCGCGCGCCTTTCGCTGTCCGATGAACAGGACCGCATCGCGGCCCTCTTGGATGCCGCGATCGGCGTGGCCCAAGTCAGGGAGACGCTCGTTGCTCAGGTCCGCGGCGCGCGTAGGACCGGGTATTCATTCGCCGGCGACGCCAACAACGCACACCTCGGCGCGCAACGTGGGAGTGCAGCCGATCGAAGCTCCGACCAGGAGACCGGAGTGCGCAACGGGATGGAGCCCCAGCCGCTCTTCAGAGCTGCAGAGACGCCGAACTGGCCGTTTGGGGCACGGCATGGGGCACGGAACCCCTCGGCGCCGGTCACACCGAAGACCGAGACCCGGTGGAGACCTGGCACCCGGGAGAGGGTGGATACCACCAGACGGCCACCGTCTCGGTCGCTCTCTGGGCTTGACCGCCCCGCGTCCGCGCCGACCACGTCCGCGACGCCCGCTTCCGCGCCGACCACTTCTGTGCCGCCCGCTTCCGCGCCGCCTACTCGCGCAACAGTTCCGCATGCTCCACCGGTACCCCGCTGGAAGCCCGAAACGCGGTTCGAGCCCGCCCGTCCGCCCGATCGAGTCACATCCTTCGCACCTACGCTGACGGAACCTGAGGCCGCGCCCCTGCTGCCCACGCCGGCGCCCCCGCAAGTAGTGCCCGCGCCCCTGCCGCCCACGCCCGAGCCCCCGCAAGTAGTGCCCGCGCCCCTGCCGCCCACGCCCGAGCCCCCGCAAGTCACGCCCGAGCCCCCGCAAGTCACGCCCGAGCCCCCGCAAGTCACGCCCGAGCCCTCGCGAGTCGTGCCCGAGCCCCCGCAAGTCGCGCCCGAGCCCCTGCCACCCAGCGCTCGGCGGCGCCCTTCTACGGTCCGGCCCCGCTCGGACCTTCGTGAAGCTGTAGCTGGCGCGGTCGCTCGTGCTGCAGCTCAGGGGCCGCTGCTTCCCCGGGGACCAGAGGAATCGGGCGCCGTGACGCCTCAGGCGTCGGAACCCTCAGCGCTGTGGCCGGGCAACGGCCCAGCGGCACCTCCGCCCGTGGAGGCCTCCTCGGCTCGTGTCGCTCCAGTCGAGGTCGCGGTCCACGAGCAGCCGGCCACCGTTGCGGAGGTTCCGGCCGACGCCTGGCCAAGCCCGCCTGGCCCCCACGAGGAGCCCCCCAAACTGGTAGGTCAGCGCGCCTCGGCCGGGTTGGGCCCGAGGCGGCACAACAGCCGAGTGTCGACCCGGCCCGCTGTCGGATTCCCTCCTAGCGCTACGACGCCTCCTGACCCACATTCAGCCCAACCAGGCCCAGCTCGTTCCGAGTCGGCTCCGTCGGACTCAACGTCCCTCGAGGTTACGCCCTCTGCCGCCAGCGACCAGGAGCTTGGCGTCCCTGAGCTGTCCAATGACATGGGGCCATCCTGGCCTGTCGGCGAACGACGCTCGGCTGCCCGACAGGCTCGCAGCCCACTGCCCGCGGCGCTCCAAGCGGCGGTCGCATCTGAGGTCGCGCAGGCCGATGCTGGCGAATCAGCGTCGCAGCCGATCGCGTCGGGGCAACCCCTGGAACCTGCCGATCCGCTGCAGGCCGCAACGCACATGGGCACCGGCACCCTCGACGAGTCCGCCACCGCCATGGGGCCCGGCATCATCCGCCGTTACGGCTCGGCCATCGCCATCGTCGTTCTCTTCATCGCGGCAGGCGGCGCTGCCGCTGGCATCGCCGCGTTCCGCGGCCCGGTCAATCAACCCGGGCCTCCAACTCCCGCCCAGGACCGGGCAACGGCAAACAGCGTGGTGCTCAGGGCAAGCGACTTCCCACGCCCGTGGCACGTATCCGACGCCAGAGGCGTCGCCAGCTCGTACGGGGTCGGATCAGTGCTCGTCACGCCCGCGATCGTTCGCTCCTGGCTCGCCTCGCACCTGGCATGCACGACAGACCTCAACAGCCTCAGCGCCGCCTTGATGCCGTCTGTTGGCGGCGCAACCGCAGTGGCCTCCACACAGGCGACCGCCGTCGAGCCTCCGGGCAGCTCTTGGCAGATCGCGGACACTGTCGCCTTCCACTCCAGCCCTGCTCAGGCGAGCACAGATCTGACCGCGGTGCGCCCGCTCATCCGAGAGCCGGGCGCGAGAGCCTGCATCATCCATTTCTGGGCGGCAGCCCTGCTGGCCGAGCTGCCGCCCGGTTCGCACGTCGCGATGACCGTGTGGCAGCCGCGACTTCCGGTCCTGTCAGGGAACCCGCTCGTATGGGCCATGTCGATGAGCGGCACGGCTACCGCCCGGCACGTTGCAATCCCGATCCATTTCGAAGTCACGTCGTTCACTGCCGGTCGTGCCCGGGTGTCATTCGCAGCGTCGTCCAAGCTCGCTCCACTCCCCGCCAGCCTCGATGAGGCGCTGCTCGTCACCCTGGCTACACGAGCCGAGCAGCACACCTCCTGAGCGGGGCGCCTTTCCCGTCGCCTACGAGCCGGATCTCATGCCAGGTGGCGGTACAGCGGCATCTCGCTCGTGAGCTCGGCGACCCGCTCGGCAAGGGATCCGCCGGGATCTTCTCCGCCGTTTGCCAAAGCGTCCGAGAGGATGTCCGCGACCTGCGCGAACTGCTCACGACCAAAGCCCCGGCAGGCGAGCGCCATCGCCCCGAAGCGCAACCCTGAGCAAGCCGGCTCTACGCGCGGATCGTAGGCCAGCGCGATCGCGTTGGCGGAGATCCCGATCTTGTTGAGCCGTCCGAGCGTCGTCCGGGCCTCGCGGCCGCCCGGTGCCAGATCGACGAGCAGTTGGTGAACGTCGGTGCCACCGGTGACCACATGTGCCTTGGTCCGATCTTCGGCCTCGACAAGGACCTCCGCCATCGTTCGGGCCCCTTGCAGGGTGCGCTCCATCCGCTCGCGGAACGCGTCGGTCCCGGCGAGCCTGAAAGTCACCGCCTTGGCGGCGGTCACGTTCGGAAGCGGGCAGCCTTGTTCGCCCGGGTAGACGGCGGCGTCGACCCGCTCGGCGATCTCCCGGCGGCACAGGATGGCCCCACCCCGAGCGCCCCCAAGAGTCTTGTGGACCGTCATCGTGCAGGCGTCCGCAAACGGAACCGGGTCGGGGTGCACCTTGGCGGCAACCAAGCCGGCGAAGTGAGCCATGTCGACCACCAGGGCGGCGCCCACCTCGTCGGCGATCTCGCGGAACCGCGCGAATTCCAGGTGCCGGCTGTAGCACGACCAACCGGCGAAGAGAACCTTCGGGCGGTGCCGGCGGGCGAGCGTCTCAACCTCGTCCATGTCCACTAGCCGGTTGTCGCGTCGCACGTGATACGCGAGCGCCCGGTAGTTACGCCCCGCGAAGGTCGCGGCCGCGTAGTGGGTCGGGTGTCCTCCGTGCGCGAAGTCGAAGCCGAGCACGACATCGCCAGGCTCGCACAAGGCGTGAAGCACCGCGGCGTTGGCGCTTGAGCCCGAATATGGCTGGACGTTGGCGTGATCTGCACCGAACAGCGCTTTGGCGCGCTCGATCGCCAGACATTCGATCTCGTCGATCCACTCGCAGGTGTCGTAGTCACGGCGACCTGGATAACCGTCCGCGTACTTCGCCGTCAGGATCGACCCCTGTGCCTCGAGCACAGCGCGGGGCGGCACGCTCTCGGACGCGACCAGGTCGAGCGTGGACCGCTGTCGGGCGAGCTCACCGTCGATTGCGGCGCTCACCTCCGGGTCGAGGTCCTCGAGGACCCTCTCGAACAGGCTCGGATCAGCCCCGGATAGCGCCATTGGAACAAGCTACCGGGCAGCAACCACGGGCGCGGAGACCTGGACCGTCGCAGGCCCGGGCAGTCCGGACGCGGAGCCTCGCGCTCGGGCGGCGGGATGCTGAGCAGTCTCGGTTCCGACTTGCTCGCTCAGCTGGCTGCGTGACTGACCGGCCGGACATCGAAGCCGGCGTCTCTCGCCGCGTCCAGCACTGCCTTGGCATGTTCCCGGTTCCGCGTCTCGAGCACGATGTGGACCGCGGTCTCGCGCACAGACAAGTCGTAGCCCTCGCGAAGGTGCTCAACAGTGACCAGGTTCGCGCCGCTCAGCCCGAAGCAGGTGAGCAAGCGGGCGAGGCTGCCGGGCCGGTCCGTGATCCGAGCAAAGAGCACCACCCTCCGACCGGCGTTGGTCTCGTGGCGCCGTATGACCGGCGAAAGCAGGCCGGTGTCGATGTTGCCTCCGGACAGCACCACAACCGTCGTACCGGACGCTGGCGGCGTGATCCGGCCCCCCATCAGCGCGGCTGCGCCGACAGCGCCGGCCCCTTCTACGACAAGCTTGGAACGCATGAGCAGCATCACGATCGCGTCGGCGATCTCGTTCTCGCCAACTGCCACGATCTCGTCGACGTGCCGCTCGATCAGGCCAAGGGTGATCCCACTCGGTCGTTTCACGGCGATGCCGTCCGCCAGCGTCGAGCCACCCGTGACAGCAGTGGGCCCGGCGACCTCGTGCGAAGCAAGAAAGGGAGCGCAGACCGCAGCCTGAACGGCCACGACCTGCACCTGCGGCGCGAGCGCGTCGATCGCGCAGGCGATCCCGGACACCAGCCCGCCACCGCCAAGAGGCACGATCACCATGGCGAGGTCGTCAATGTCCTCGACAAGCTCGAGACCGATCGTGCCCTGGCCGGCCACGATCGCCGGATCGTCAAAGGGATGAACGAAGTGCAAACCGGTCGCCAGGGCGCGAGCCTCGGCCAGGACAACGCAGTCGTCGAGCGAGTCGCCTTCGAGATGTACCGAGGCGCCGTAGCCGATCGTCGCGTCGGCCTTGGAGATCGACGCCTCCGCCGGCATGTACACCTCGCACGGCACGCCCGCCGAACGTGCCGCGAAAGCGGCTGCCTGGGCGTGATTGCCGGCCGAGGCGACAACTATGCCGGGCCAGGCCCCCTCGCCAAGAGCAGCGAGCTTCGCCGTCGCCCCGCGGATCTTGAAGGAGCCGGTTCGTTGGAGGTTCTCGGTCTTAAGGATGACGCGTGAACCGGTCAGCTCGCTTATGACGCGGCAGTCGTAAAGCGGCGTGCGCAGCGCGACGCGCTGCACGGCGGCCCGGGTGGCCTCGATCGCCTCGAGCCCGATCTCCAAAGGTTTCGAGGCCCCCACCGTCACCAGGTCGTCCTCACAGCGCCCTCACGAGCTCCACCATGAGCTCGCCGGCCTCCGTGGGGTTCTTCGCCACCAGCACGCCTGCAGCCGACAGGGCTTCCATCTTGGCCTTGGCCGTCCCTTTGGAGCCCGAGATGATCGCGCCGGCATGTCCCATCTTCCGACCCGCGGGTGCTGTCACGCCCGCGATGTACGCCACCACGGGCTTGTCCATCGACGATGCGATGAAGTCCGCTGCCCGTTCCTCGCCGTCGCCCCCGATCTCTCCGATCATCAACACCGCCCGAGTGTCCGGGTCATCCTCGAAGGCGGTGAGCACGTCGACGAAGGTCGAGCCCGGCACCGGGTCGCCGCCGAGGCCCACGCAGGTGGTCTGACCGACGCCCTGCTGAGACAGCTCGTGCAGGGCCTGGTAGGTCAAGGTGCCCGAACGGCTGACGACCCCGACCGGGCCTCCCGGCAAGGCAATGTCCCCTGATGTAATGCCGATGTTGCACTTTCCCGGCGAGATGATGCCCGGGCAGTTCGGGCCGATCAGCCGCGTGGCGGGGTAGTCGCGGCTGAGCCGGGCGTTCACGAGCGCCTCGTCCTTGGCCGGGATGTGCTCGGTGATGCACACCACGACGCGAATACCGGCCGCCGCGGCCTCGATGATCGCTGTCGGGGCCCCGCGGGGCGGCACGGCGATGAAGCTCGCTGTGGCTCCGGTGGCAGCGACCGCCTCGGCGACCGAGTCGAAGACCGGGATGCCCTCCACGTCCTGGCCGCCCTTGCCGGGTGTGACACCGGCGACCACCTTGGTGCCGTAGTCGCGGTTGCGCAAGCCGTGAAAACGACCCTGGCTCCCAGTCAGTCCTTGAACGACTACCCGTGTCGTCTCATCGACGAAGATGCTCACAGCTCCGAACCTCCTTGCGACTTGGGCGCACCCGCGAGCTCGACCGCGCGCCGCGCGGCACTCAGCATGGTCCGCTCACTGATGATCTTTTCCGAGGCGCGCTCGTCAATGATCCTGTGGGCCTCGGTCGCGTTGGTTCCGTCGAGTCGCAGGACTATCTGCGAGGCGATGTCCACCTGCTCGAGCGCGCTGACGATGCCGCGCGCGACGTCGTCGCACCGCACGATCCCGCCGAAGATGTTCACGAGGATCGCCCGGACGCTCGGATCGAGGTTGATCACCTCGAGCGCGTTCGCCATGACATCCGCGTCGGCTCCGCCCCCGACGTCGAGGAAGTTCGCCGCGCTGCCACCGACTTGGCTCACCATGTCGACGGTGCTCATCGCAAGGCCGGCTCCATTCGCGATGATGCCTACCGAGCCGTCGAGCGCGATGTACGACAGCCCCTTCGACTTGGCGAGGCGCTCGCGCTCGCTGGAATCGCCCAGATCGTCTATCTCTGCCCATTCCGGATGGCGAAACGCCGCGTCGTCGTCGAGGGTCACCTTCGCATCGAGCACACGCACTTCACCATCGGTCGTGAGCACGAGCGGGTTGATCTCCACGAGGTCGGCGTCGCCTTCGATATAGCAGTCGTAGAGCTTCACGAGGATCTCGGCGGCACCCTCTCGAGCTTGCTGGTCGAGCCGCGCGCGCTCGACCAGCCCACTCGCCGCCGCCAGCGTCAACCCGTCGAGCGGGTTGACATGCAGTCGCGCGATCGCGTCCGGGTCTTCTTCCACGACCTGCTCGATGTCGACCCCGCCGCGGGCCGAGACCATCGCGAGATGCAGCTTGGCCGACCGGTCGAGCGTGAAGCTCGCGTAGTACTCCTTGGCGATGTCCGTCGCCTCCTCGATCCACAGGCGGCGCACAGGATGGCCCTTGATGTCCATGCCAAGGATGTTGCCCGCGTGCTCTGTGACCTCCGCCCTGGAGTTGGCGAGCTTCACCCCGCCTGCTTTGCCGCGGCCGCCTACTTGCACTTGGGCCTTCACGACCACGGGATAGCCGAGCCGTTCGGCGGCGGCTTCGGCTTCGGCCACGGTGTCCGCGATTTCCCCGCGCGGTGTGGGCAGGCCATAACGCGCGAAGTACTGCTTGCCCTGGTACTCAACTAGATCCACCGGTCACCTTCCTGTCGGTCGCTTCGGTCGCTTCAATTGCTTCGGCCACTTCAGTCGCTTCGGCCGCTTCAGTCGCTGCTGGCCCCGGCAGCCCTGCACTCGCTCGCTCGCGTGCGTCCAACGCTTCCTCCAGCCATGAGGCGATCTGACGGAGATGGGCGCCGGGCGTGAACACGGCACTCACGCCTGCGGACTTCAACGCATCGACATCGCGCTCGGGGATGATCCCGCCCACGACAACGATCACGTCTGCGAGCCCTTCGGCCCGCAAGCCTTCCACGACTCGCGGGACCAACGTCAGGTGCGCCCCGGACAGCAACGAAAGCCCCACCGCGTCCGCGTCCTCCTGCATCGCGGTGCGGACCACCTGCTCGGGTGTCTGGTGGAGGCCGGTGTAGATGACCTCGAAGCCGGAGTCTCGCAGGGCGCGGGCGATCACCTTGGCGCCTCGGTCGTGGCCATCGAGACCCGGCTTGGCCACGACGATGCGGTAGCGACGGTCCATTCCCTGGCGATACTAGGCAGCACTGGGCACCAAGGGACCAATCGGTCGCAAAGGAGCTCTCAGGACTTCACAGCGGGTAGCAGGACGAAAGCGACCAGGCTGAGGTGCAAGGCCGCGGCCAGCACGACACATGAGTGGAAGATCTCGTGATACCCGTAGACGGCAGGCCACGGATCAGGGCGCCTGCGGGCATACACGACAGCACCGGCCGTGTACAGCAGTCCGCCTCCGAGCATCAACGCAAAGCCCAGCACACCCAGGTAGTGAAAGAACTCCGGCATGGCCCCCACGGCGATCCATCCGGCTGCGATATAGGGCAGTGCAATGGCCCACTTCGGCGCGTCCAGCCACGCAAAGCGCATCACGATTCCGACGACCGATGCTCCCCAAACCACGCCGAGGACGATCCAGGCGTCGGTGTCGGGAAGCGACAGACCGGCAACTGCGGTATAGGTTCCCGCGATGCAGACAAAGATCATGGAGTGGTCGGCATGACGCATCCTGCGGCGTGCACTCGGCGACCAGGCGACCCGGTGGTAGAGGGCGCTTGTCGTCAGCATTGCCGTCACCGAGAAACAGACAACTGCAGCGCACACTTCGGCCTTGGTCCCGTTTGCCTCGAGACCGATGACCGGGCCGACAGCGACCATCGAGATCGCGCCGACCTCGTGAAACCATCCGCGCAGGAGTGGCTTGGACCCCTCCGTCGCCGGTACCTTCGCTTGGGCAACCCGCGCCACAGGCGCACTCTACCTACCGGTCGGTAGGCACGCCAGCCTGAGAAGAGCCCGCACCGGCCTGCGGGCGTTCGAGCGGGCTGAGCGCCAGGAGGAAGCGCTTCTCGCCATGGTCCGGGAAGCAGATCGTCGCCCGGGCGTCCGCGCCCTCGCCCAGCACCTCGACGACCACTCCCTGACCGTAACGGGCATGCACCACGGCGTCGCCGGGCGCGAGACCGAGGCATTCGGCACCGCTGGTCGCGCCCGCTGCCAGGACCGCAGGGTGCCGGCTGCCACGTCCCCCGCCCGTCGCGATGCCGCCGCCTCCCCCGCCCGTCGCGATGCCCCCTCCCCTGCCGATCACGACTCCGTCGCCGACATCCTCGACCAGCTCCTCGGGGATCTCCTTCAGGAACCGGCTCGGGAAGCTCTGCTGGATGCTGCCGAACAGCAGGCGGCTCCAGGTGTGCGTGAGGTACAGCCGTTCGCGGGCACGGGTCACGCCGACATAGCAGAGTCGCCGCTCCTCCTCGAGCTCGTCGGGCTCGCTCAAACTCTGGGAGTGCGGGAAGATCCCCTCTTCCATCCCGGTGAGGAACACGACGCGGAACTCCAGGCCCTTCGCCGAGTGCAGCGTCATGAGCGACACGCTTGCTCCGTCGTCGATCGTGTCAGTAGCGGCGATGAGCGCCGTCGCCTCTAGAAAGGACTCCAAGTCGGTGTGCTCGGACGCCACGTTCATGAGCTCGTTCAGGTTCTCGACGCGGCCCTCGGCGTCAATGGCATGGCTACCCCCTATGGCGATCTCGGCCTCGAGCACGTCCCTGTAGCCAGTCCGTTCCAGAAGGACCTCGATCAACCGGCCCGGCTGGGCCGTGAGCAGCTCTCCGGACCGGAGCTCTTCGAGCAAGTTGAGGAACCTCCGGACCCCGGCCAACGCCTTGCCTGACACGCCGGCCTCCTCGGCACGCTCGAGCGCCGCGGCGAACCCGAGGCCACGCTCGGTGCAAAAAACGATCAGGCGTGCCACGGTCGTGTTGCCGATGCCGCGGCGCGGCGTGTTGAGGATCCGGCGGAGGGACACCTCGTCGCCGGGATTGGCGACGACGCGGAGGTAAGCGAGCACGTCGCGGACCTCGCGCCTGTCGAAGAAACGCGTCCCCCCGATCACCGTGTAGGCGATCCCGCGATCGGCCAGCGCGGTCTCGAGGGCGCGGCTTTGGGCATTTGTCCGGTAGAAGACGGCGATCTCGCCATAGCCGATGCCCTCGTCTCGGTCGAGCGCGGCGATCTCGCTTGTCACGAACGAAGCTTCGTCCCGGTCGTCGCCGGCACGGTAGCGCCGGATCCGGTCACCTTTGCCGAGCGCGCTCCACAGGTCCTTCTCCTGGCGGACCAAGTTGTTGCCTATCACGGCGTTGGCGGCGTCAAGGATCGTCTGGCTGGACCGGTAGTTCTGATCGAGCACGATCATCCGGGCGTCGGGGAACGCACGCTCGAACTCGAGCAGGTTGCGCATCTCGGCGCCCCGGAATCGGTAGATGCTCTGGTCTGTGTCGCCGACGACACAGACGTTGCGATGAGCCTCCCCGAGCAGGATCACCAGCTCGTTCTGCGCAAGGTTCGTGTCCTGGTACTCGTCCACGAGCACGTGCTCGAAGCGTTCCGCATAGTGCTCGAGCACGTCGTGATGTTCGCGGAACATCCGCACCGTGCGAACCAACAGGTCGTCGAAGTCCATCGCGTTCGCCGCGACGAGGCGCCGCTCGTACTCGGCATAAGCCTGAGCGATCCGCCGCTCGTAGATTGTTCCGGCGCGCTCGCCGAACGACGAGGCGTCGACCAGGTCCGACTTGGCCGAGCTGATGACACCGAGGACAGCGCGAGGCGGGAATCGCCGCTGGTCGACGTCGAGGTCGTCGAGGACGTGCCCCACGAGCCGGCGGCTGTCGCCGTCGTCGTAGATCGAGAAGCCGGGCCGATAGCCGATCCGCTCTACGTTGCGGCGCAGCATTCGGACGCACGCGGCGTGGAACGTGGACACCCACATCCTCTCGGCATCGGCGCCGACGAGTTCCACGACGCGGCGGCGCATCTCGTCCGCGGCCTTGTTGGTGAAGGTGATGGCGAGGATGCGCCACGGCGGCACACCCGAAACGACGAGGCGAGCAATGCGGCGAGTCAGCACGCGAGTCTTGCCGGAGCCGGCGCCGGCCACCACGACAAGCGGGCCGCCGTCGTGCAGGACCGCTTCGCGCTGGGGCGGGTTCAGGTCCCCGACCAGGCCTGCGATCGCGACCGCCATCGACTCCGCGGCTTGCGCGGCATCCTGGGGAGCAGCTCCGCCCTCCAGCCCCTCGATCCGAGGCCGACGCCCGAGCGGGGGCAGGTCTCCTATGAGGTCCCAATCCTCGGCTCCCCATGTGCCGGGAGCTCGCGGGGGCAAAGACGACATCACACCCGACACTACCGGCGCGCTGGCACACTCCATGGGCCACAGCCCCCAAGTCGTGACGGTCTCACTCCCACTCGATGGTTCCCGGGGGCTTGGACGTCACGTCGTAGGCGACACGGTTCACACCTCGCACCTCGTTGATGACTCGGCTCGAGATCCGCTCGAGGACCTCGTAGGGCAGACGAGCCCAGTCGGCGGTCATGGCGTCTTCGCTCGTGACCGCACGGACGACGATCGGGTAGGCATAGGTCCGCTCGTCACCCATCACGCCGACCGAACGCACCGCCGGCAGCACGGCGAACCACTGCCACAGCTGGTCGCCCAGTCCAGCGCGCCGGATCTCCTCGAGAACTATCGCATCAGCTGCCCGTAGGATTTCGACGCGTTCGGGAGTCACCTCACCGACCACCCGCACCGCGAGCCCCGGCCCCGGAAACGGCTGACGCCACACGATCTCGGCCGGCAGCCCCAGCTCCTCGCCGATCGCCCGGACCTCGTCCTTGAACAAGAGCCGCAGCGGCTCGACAAGCTCGAGGTCCATCTCCTCGGGCAGGCCGCCGACGTTGTGGTGAGACTTGATCTTTGCGGCATCCACCGTGCCCGACTCGATCACGTCCGGGTACAACGTGCCCTGGACCAGGTACCTGGCGTCTCCCCGCTCGAGCGCGACCTCTTCGAAGATGCGAATGAACAGTTGGCCAACGGCTTTGCGTTTCTCCTCGGGATCTGTCAAGCCCGCCAGAGCATGAAAGAACCGGTCCGAGGCCTTGACATGCACGAGGTCGAGCGCGAACTGCTTCAGGAATGTCGCTTCGACCTGTTCGCCCTCGCCTGAGCGCATCAGCCCGGTGTCGACGAACACGGCCGTGAGCTGGTCGCCGACGGCTTTGTGGACGAGCGCGGCCGCGACGGCCGAGTCGACGCCCCCCGAGAGAGCACACAACACGTGGCCCGCACCGACCTGTGCGCGGACAGCCTCGACCTGCGACTCGATCACCGACGCGTGGGTCCAAGATGGCCGGCACTCGCAGACCTCGAACAGGAACCGCCTGAGCAGCTCCTGTCCCCGCTTGGTGTGCACCACCTCGGGGTGGAATTGGACGCCGTAGAGACCCCGAGCCGGGTCCTCGAACGCAGCGACCGCGACCTCGGCGGTGGCCGCAGTGACTGTGAACCCCTCGGGTGCGCCCACGATCGAATCCGCGTGGCTCATCCACACTTCGGTCGACGGGTCCCAGCGGTCCATCAGCACCGAACCTGCCCGTGCCAGCAGCGGAGTCCGGCCGAACTCGGCGGTGCCGGTCCGGGCCACCTCACCGCCGAGCAGCCGGGTGAGGAGCTGGGCACCGTAGCAGATGCCGAGCACCGGCACGCCCGACGCGAACAAACCGACGTCGACCGAGGGGGCCGATGGCGCGTAGACGGACTTCGGGCCACCCGAGAGGATCACACCCTTGGGTCCGCGGGCGAGCATCTCGCTCGCGGTCATCGAAGCGGGCACGATCTCGGAGTAGACGTGCGCTTCGCGCACACGCCGTGCGATGAGCTGGGCGTACTGGGCCCCGAAGTCGACCACGAGGACCGTGTCGTAGTCGGCCGCCATCTCCTGACGCTACCAGTGGCGCAAAGCGCGCCGGCGCCAGCGCAGCAGGCCCCGGCCGGTCGTCCCGGTCAGCTCCTGGTCAGCTCCACATGCCCACCGACTGGGCCCTCTGAAGCTGCTTGCCCTCGGTCTGCAGCGCCGGGGCCACCATGACCTCGACCTTGTGGAACTCGCGGATCGTCTCATAGCCGCACGTCGCCATCGAGGTGCGAAGCGCACCGAACAGGTTCATGCGCCCATCATTCTCATGCGCCGGCCCGAGGAGGATCTCGCGGATCGTCCCGCGGGGCTCAACCTTCACCCGGGCGCCCCTCGGCAAGGTCGGGTGGAAGGTGGCCATGCCCCAGTGGTAGCCGTGACCCGGCGCCTCGTAAGCCGCCGCGAGCGGTGACCCGATCATCACTGCGTCCGCCCCGCAGGCGATCGCCTTTGCGATGTCGCCGCCGCGCGACATCCCACCGTCGGCGATCACTTGCACGTAAACGCCGGTCTCCTCGAGATGGCGAGACCTGGCGCCCGCCGCGTCGGCGATTGCGGTCGCCTGCGGCACGCCTATCCCGAGCACACCTCGGGTGGTGCAAGCGTTGCCGGGGCCGACGCCGACGAGCACTCCGGCCGCGCCGGTCCGCATGAGGTGCAACGCCGCGGGATAGGACGCGCAACCACCGACGACGACCGGGATGTCGATCTCGCGGATGAACCGGTTCAAGTTGAGCGGCTCGCCGTTCTTCGAGACGTGCTCGGCGGAGACCACCGTGCCCTGGATCACGAGCAGGTCGAGCTCGGCCTCGAGCACTGCGGATGCAAGCTGTGCCGCTCGCGGAGGCGTGACCGAGCCGCAGGCGGTGACGCCGGCCGCCTTGATCTCCCGGATGCGCAGGCTGACGAGCTCGGGCTTCAAGGCCTCGAGGTAGATCTGCTGCATACGGGCGGTCGCCTTCTCCGGGGAGAGCTCCGCAATCTCGGCCAGCAGCGGTTCCGGGTCCTCGTAGCGGGTCCAGAGCCCCTCGAGGTTGAGCACGCCCACGCCACCGAGGCGGCCGATCGCTATGGCCGTCGCAGGGCTCACGACGCCGTCCATCGCAGAAGCCATCAAAGGCAGCTCGAAACCGAACGCGTCGATCTCCCAGGAGATGTCCACGTCCTCGGGATCGCGGGTGCGCCTCGAGGGGACGATCGCGATGTCGTCGAAGCCGTATGCCCGCCGTCCGGACTTCCCGATCCCAATCTCGATCTCACCCACACTCGGCCTCCCGTTTCGCTCCCACCAGTGCTTTCAACCTAACGCGCACCCTGCCGGCGCCAAATTCGCTCGAGGCACCGCACGGCCGGCTCGTGACGGTTCAGATCCCCGTGCGAAGCTTGGCGAGCACGGTCGAGGCTACTTCGAGACCGGCCTGCCCACCTATGGGATCGACGCTGACGACGGTGAGCTTGTCGGCTGTCCAAAGAGCGACCAAGCTCCATTGAGGACGGTGGTACGACCACCACCGGATACCGGACCACTTGCGTTCGTTGTAGATGCCGGCGGCGATCTCTTGGGTGCGGGGACGGTTCCGGACTACGACATCAGTCGGGCGGATACAGCGTTCTGCAAGCACGTGCGCGTCGTCCAGGTCGATGAGCGGGTTCGCCTCCCCGTCGAAGCGGTAGACGCCGAGGCGCCGCTGCGAGCCTGGAAGCCCGGGGAACACCAGCATGGCGGGAGTCCAGGTGACCAGATTGCCGAATGCTTCCCCAATCGCAGCCTCAGGGCTCGTGGCCAGATAGCAGGTGCGGTACAGCGAAGGGTTGTCCCATCTCCCTCCGCCTTGGACCGGGTGCACGTGGAGGGCGTGCCCTGGTTCGCCTTCCCCGGCGTCGTCCAGGTAGGGGAACACCCGACAGAGCAGCACCTATGCGTAGGCTCCTGCTGTTTCGGCCTCGATCGCCTCGATCACCTCGGTGGACCCGCGACTGACGAGGACGTCGATCGGCCGGGCACCGTCGAGAAAGGCGTTGGCCCCGGTCAGCCAGTCGCCGATCACGGACTTGTCCCAGATCAGCAGGAGCCGGCCGACAATGTGGTCCAGGTCGACCAAGATCGGGGCTACCCGAGGTGAAGGAACCTCCTCCGCGCGCCTCCAGCGGCTCGGCTGGCTCTCTGCGACCCTGAGAAGGCTTGCTATGAGCTTGTTCCCGAGCGTGTCGACGAGGAACTCAGCGCGCCGGCTCGGTTGCCAGGCGGGACCGACGCGAGCGGGCCCACCGGCACTTGCGCCAGGCGTGGCGCGCACCGGTTTCACCTGGTGACGCGCCGCCTTGGTTGCGGCGACGGTCCTGGTTGCGGCGACGGCCTTGGTTGCGGCGACGGTCCTGGTTGCGGCTTTGAGAGTCTTCGGGTTGGGAGCCACACTTACACGATAGCGCCCAACGAATCTCTTGGGCGCGCCCGACGGACCCGGCGAGTCTGCGGCCGCCGATCAGCGCACGACCAAGCGCGCGGCAACGGCGAAGGGAAGCGCGGCGAGGACGAGGACAACGACCCTCAGCCACAGCGGCGAGCCGGCGCTCGCGAAGAGCGCCTCGTGCAGGACGGTGACCGGGACATTGGGAAGTGTGCTGTGGCTGGCGAGGATTCGCGGGAGGAACGAGGTCGCGATCAGCGCTGCAAGTGCCGCCAATGGCGCGGCAACGAGCGGCCCTGTCGCGACCACGCCGATCCCAGCAGCGGCGAAGGCCAGCACGGCGACGCCCATGGCGGTGCCGTGAGGCAGGTAGAAGAAGGCAGCGACACCGAGGGCGGCCAGGAGCAATGCGATCACCGCACGCAGGCGCAGCGTGCCGCGCGCAGCGTAGATGAGCAGGAGCGCCGTCACGCCAGGCACGAGCACGGCAAGAAGCGCCGTGACCCCCTCGACAACGCGCTGGGAGGCGCCGTGGCTGGCGGCGGAGTGGACGAGCGTGAGCCCGCCAGTGCCGACGAGACGCTGAGCCGTGTCCGACAGCGACGTCGCCGCGCCGGCAAAGTAGGCGAGCTTGCCGACCCCGACGGCAATCCCCGCAACGACCCCGACAACAAGCCAGATCCTGCCTTTCACTGGCTTCACACGGGGCAAGCTGCCTCCTCCGCTGGAAACGCTACGGCACGACTGTGTCAGGCCGGCACGCGGTCGGACCTACCGACCCGTGAGTCTGTCGATACTCTCACCAAGGAGCTCGGCGTGTCCGTCGTGGCGCGAGTGTTCGCCCATCATGGCAGGTACGTCACGGGTGGGAGGAAGCCTCCCCCGCCGACGTCGAAGGTGTCGTCAAGGGCCATGCCGGCGACCGCCTCGTCCGCGCAGCGCCACTACGCGAGCAGTCGTTCGATGGCGGCACCCGCTTGGGCGGGATGGACGTGCCCGAAGTCGGCTTCCTCACCGAGGGAAGAGTCGTACATAAGTTCGATGACCTCGCCGGCCGGGCGTCGAGGAAACCGGATGCGTTCAGCACCTGGCGACCCGGCGCGCGTCGGACCGCCGCGCATCGGACCGGTGCATACCGGACAGAGCGCGGGTAGGGTCAACACGTCGTCGACACTCGAGATTGAACAGCACGGCCGGTTCCGCCGTGCCGCCACGGGAGGTCCGGACCATGCGGGTCACGCGCTTTGGATTACAGATCCCGAATTTCACGTTCCCCGGCGTCGAGGACGCGGAGCTCTTCGACCGGATCGCCCAGATAGCGGTGGCCGCCGAGGAATCGGGGTTCGACTCGGTGTGGGTGATGGACCACTTCTACCAGATCACCGGCGTCGGGCCCCGCACCGACCCGATGCTCGAGGCCTACACGCTTCTTGGAGCGATCGCCGCTCGCACAACGCGGGCCGGCCTCGGCACCATGGTGACCGGCGTCACCTACCGCAACCCCGCCTACCTGGCCAAGATTGTGACGACGCTCGATGTCATCTCCTCGGGTCGGGCCATTCTCGGCATCGGCGCGGCATGGAACCAGGACGAGCACGCAGGCTACGGCTTCGCTTTCCCGCCGGTCGCCGAGCGCATGGAGCGCCTGGAAGAGGCACTGCAAATCTGCCGGGCCATGTTCAGCGAGGAGGCTCCCAGCTTCGCCGGCCGGCATTACGCCATCGCGGGCGCGCTCAACCTGCCTCGGCCGATCCGGCCCGGGGGCATTCCGATCCTCGTCGGCGGTGGCGGCGAACGCAAGACCTTGCGACTGGTGGCGATGTACGCCGACGCCTGCAACCTCTTCGGCGACGTGGCGACGATCCGCCACAAGCTCGAGGCGCTGAACCGCCACTGCGAGGCGATCGGCCGGGACCCGGCCGAGATCACCAAGACCCGTCTCGGCGGCCTGGTCGTCGCCGACACCAACGCCGAGGCCGAGCGCAAGGCACGCCTGATGGCCGAGGCGCGTGGCATGGACCCGGCCCGCGTGCGCGAGTACCTGGCGGTGGGCGACCCGGACTCGGTGTGCGAGCAGTTGGCGAAGTACTTCGAGGCAGGTCTCGACGGGATGATCTTCAACATGCACGATGCGCAGGACCTCGACCCGGTCCGCTTGGCCGGCAAGACCCTCAGCGCCGCCTTCGGCTGACGGCCACGCCCTTGCTAGGTCGAGGGAGCTAGGAGATCGTGGACCGCGTCCCGCAGCATCCCGCGCAATTCCGCGAACGGGACATCGGAGAACGCATCCCCCGAGAGGATGAGCCCGCCCATGACCGCTCCCAGGGCGCACGCCATCCGGACGCGGTCGCGCAGGTCGATCTCCTGATTTGCGAGAACCTGCCGGAACAGGGCGTCCACGTCCTGGTGGGCGGCATCGTGGCGCTCGCGGTGCAACTCGTCCAGGGCGGCCTGGTTGCGCTCGAGGAGAAGGAACAGGGGCCGGTGCCCCAGTATCTGGTCGACGAGCTGATCCAGGATCCCGGTCGCCAGCTCCGAAGACATCTCCGCCGGATCGATCCCGCTCAGAGCATCACGCCCGAACTCGTGCAGCCGGAGATGGAGCTCCACCAGAATGTCTTCCTTGCTGGCAAAGTGGTAGTAGATCGCCGCCTTCGAGAAACCGAGCCGCTCCGCGATCTTGCGCAGTGAGGTCTTCTCATAGCCCTGGGCGGTGAACAGCTCCAGGGCGATCTCGAGAATCCGTTCCCGCGTGCTCTTCTGACCAGCGAGTCCCGGGTCTGCGACCGGCTCCGGTCGTGCTTCATCTGTCCCTGTCTGCGGCAGGCCCTTGCCCATT
>PLIM01000023.1 GCA_003139355.1 Acidimicrobiaceae bacterium
AGGCCCGCGGCCGAGCTGGTGCTGACCGGACCCGAGGCGCTGAGCTACCGGCGCGTAGCCGAGATCGTCGGCGCGGCTCGCGGTCGTCCTGTGGCCTTCGAGCCGGTGACGCCGGCCGAGCTGGCCGAGCGGCTCGCTCTCAGCTACCCGCTGCCATTCGCGCAGGCATTGGCTCAGCTCGACGCGGTCATCGCCGCCGGGGCCGAGGACAGGGTGACGCCCGACGTCGAGCAGGTCATCGGTCGGCCACCCCGCAGCTTCGAGCAGTTCGCCGCCGCGGCGTTCCGATCCGCCGGCTGACGCTCATCCGACGTCAGGCCGAGGCGGACGCTGTGCCGCCGGGAATGGTCGGAACCTTCTGCAACGCTGTATTGGCCCCCTCGGCGGTGAGAGCGACCGGACACCGTCAGCTACTTAGTTCTCCCTGGTAGATGGCCATTTTTCCGGGTACAACATGACGGCTGGGAGAGGGTTTGAAAACAGTCCCATGCACCCCGATCGTTGTCAGAACCACAACGTTATGCCAGTTCAGCGGGCAGTTTCCGTGTCCGTTCGTCCAGGCATCGAATGATTCACGTTCGGACCCGGACGACGGAGCGATTCGGTACCGATCAGCGAAGGCTGCACGGACGCTCAACTCGGCGGTTCCGCCTTCGATGCCACAGTTTCCACTGCGTGACGCCAGGAACGTCGATCTGAATGGCAGCTGCTCCTGCTATGCCCGTTAGCGCGACCACCCAGACGAGACGTCATGTCGCTCCGGCGGTGATTGGCCAAATTTCGCTCACCGTGGCGAGAGAGCAAGGTGGGGGTTCGCGTCGGAGGGCCGACGGCGCGGATCTCCGACTGGCTATGAAGGTGCCGAAAGTCCGCTCGGGATCCTTGCCCGTGACCCGGTTGCGGTGGGTACGAATCAGGTCAGGGATACGTGAAGTCAACCAACCAGTGGCCGTGCCTGTCGATCAGGAAAACCTGCCCGGCTAGGGCAGGGTCGCGAGAACAAGTCTCAGAAGCTGGTTTCAAGCTGGGACCTGGGCAGGTCTTGGCAACCCAGGTGTCGCGTACTGTTGCGGGACTACAGCGACCAAGCAGAGACACATAGCCGGATTGCGCTGCTGACATGATCAGGAGACGTCCAGGCGACACGTCCTGGAACCTGGCCCAGTTCCCTTCAAGGATGATCGGCCAGTAGCTCGGATCACTCGCCTTGAGAGCCGAGAGCTTGTCGCGGCCGAGCTGGTCCAACAGTCGGGCAACGAGTTGCGCCTGTGGTCTCACTGAAGCGACGACTCCTAGGAGCGCTGGGCACCCTGACCAGTCGTCACTTGCGCCCACTAGGACCGGCGGAGGGTATATGGGAGCGTCTGGGTAGGTGCTCAACGGGAAAGTCTTCGCTGAGAGAGTGACAGAGATCCTGTAGGGCGGTCCGAGCTTGAACAGGCGCGACGGCGACGAGGATGGCTGAAGCAGCAAGACCAGGGTGAGGACGACGGCAAGAGAGCAAGCGATTGCGGAGACGGCGCGTGCGAACTTGCGCTGGCGCCGAAGTCGTCCTGCCCGACTGACGACTGCGTGGCGAGTTTCGTCTGTTGGTCGGGGCGGATCCGGGTCGAGCAGATGCTGGAACTTCATCGAAACTCCTTTTCGGTTTCTCGAACGGGTGTGAGCAGTCGCCGAAGGGTCGCAAGTCCTCGGCTGGCATGTGACTTCACAGTGCCGACCGAACAACCGAGGGCAGCGGCGACTTCGGACTCGGGGAGATCGCAGACGTAGCGGAGCACGACCACGCGGCGTTGGCGGCGTGGCAGCTCGAAGAGGGCGCGTTGGAGATCGACTCTGTCGGGATTCTCCTCGGCGCTTTCCGGCCTTGGGAGAATGCGCCTTGCCAACTTCTCCCTGCGCAAGCTGTCGATCGCGAGGTTGGTCACGACACGAAGTGCGAACGGGGTGGCATAGTCAGCCACTTTGTCCCAGCGCAGGTAGGTGCGGGCGAGCGCTTCCAGCGCAAGGTCCTCGGCCTCAGTCCGTTGTCCGAGGATCACGAACGCGGTGTCGTACGCACGCCGATGGAGTTCGGGGAACTCTGTTTCGAAGTCCGGCCGAATCTGTTCCATCTATGAGTAAACGAAGTACAGCACAAGAAGGTTGACACGAGGTTTGATGCGAGTGTCGCGATTGCCATGGCTGGCCGAAGGCCGCCCCGCGTAGCCCCGTCCTATTACCGGGCCCTACGCGGCCACTTGGGCGATCGTGGGCGCTCTGTGCCTGTCGTGTGGCCTCTCTGCGCGGCCGGTTCGCGCGCCGGGCGGCCCCACGAAGGCGTGACGGATTGGGTGGTTCGCGCCGGAGGGCCGGCGTCGCGGATCTCCGACTGGCAATAGGGTTCACGTCGAAGCGATGGAGTTCCCTCCACCGTGTTGCCACGGGCATGTCGGTGAACACCGATCCCTGCCGATTCCGGGGCGGAGCTGTTACCAGGTCGGCCCGTCATTCTGTGCGTCCAGGTGCCAGCGACATGGGTCAGTCTCGCAAGCATCACTCGAACCGCCGTAACGGACATCCGAATCGGCTCGGGTTGGCTGCTGGATGGTTGCGTGAGCCTTTCCGCTTGCCGTAATCGAAGTCCTCGGGACCGCCGACCTCAACGCCGGCTGTGTGCCTCTTTCGCCGGTTGATCAGCGTCATCGACGTGCATGTCAGTCGGTCCAATCATCACTTCCGCCGCCGTGTCAACCCGAGCAAGGTGGATCGTGAGGTCATCTCGGTGCGCGAACTTCCCGGTAGTGCCGGCTCATCTCGGGCGAGCAGGGCCTGTAGCGCAGCGAGGACCGGTAACCAAGTGTTCTCGGCCTCCTCGTCGTTGTCCGCGTATCCGATCTCGTCGACCTGCAGTCGTATCGTGGAGCCGCCCCGGCAAGGGCGAATCTGCCAGGTGAGGTAGACGGGTGGGTCCTCAGGGCCGGACTGCACAAGGTAGGACAGCCGGCAAAGTGGCTGGACGTGCAGCACTCGGCCCGTCAGCGAGGAATAGACGGCCGTCGGGGACTGCGCGGTCCGGAAGTGGATGGGTGCATCTGCCTCCCACGACGAGTGAGTGACCAACCCATACACGTAGCTGCCGGTCTCATGGGTTCCGGTCAGTACAGCCCAGACTCTGGCCGGGTTGGCCGCAGTGAAGCACACGAAGCTCTGAGTTCCCATTGGTGCGGCGTTCATGTGGCGCCTCCGTTGGCTGGGCGTTGAGGTGCCGCCAGGCCGGGGGCCGACTTGCGCGGATGGGCAGAAGCTGGCTTCGTCGCCGAGCACATTGGGGCACAGCGTCCGACCATCGTCCGAGATCGTCGGCCCGCCCGCCAGCGTCTCCGCCCTTGACTTTGCATCATGCGAATCAGAGCGGGCGGCCGGTGAGCGTGGCGAAACGGTCGATGGCGGCGGCGCGGCCGGTTGCGGTTATTGAGGCCCAGAGAAGCCGTCAGCGTCGGAACTCTGGGGAGACGGCCATCTGGCTCGTGGCCAGGGCCATGTCGACAGCAATGGGGTCGATCGCGATCGGCAGGCCTCCTGATCTGGCCAGATCCCAGGAGTGAACAACATGGCCGGCGGCGGCCTCGGCCACCCCGAGATCTCGTCTCGGGCTGTGCACGAGCGCCCCACCCCACAGGCGACGACTGAGCTCACGGACTGCAGCGGTGGCCCACAGGCCCTCGGGGCGATGTTGACGCGAATGGCGAACCTTGCGCACAAGACGCCCCCGTTCGGCAGCGGTCATTGCATCGGCGCGGTGTTCCTCGGCGAGTTGCAGCATGTACATGGACGACTCCTCTCTTGGTCGGAGTCGGCAGTTGGGCCGCTCGGACTGATCCCCGCACTTTCCCCTGGGGACGACCT
>PLIM01000092.1 GCA_003139355.1 Acidimicrobiaceae bacterium
TTTTCGGTGGATCCGGGCTTAGGTTCCCGGTCACTATCGCGGGCAATGCGTGACGGTGAAGCGGCAGCTGCCGTCGTTGTGAAACCCGTCGGGCCTAGTGCTTGGCTACGAGGTCTGTGCTGCCTTGACAGGGTGCACCACTGCAAAGCAATGGTTATGCTTGTCGGTTCAATGAGCCCGAGCTCCCGCACACCAAGGGCCGATGACGCCGTCGGTACTACCCACCTGGCTACCAACCCCTACGGTTACTACGACCGCGGTGCCCGGGAGTACGTGATCACCCGCCCGGACACGCCTGCGCCCTGGATCAACTACCTGGGACAGGGGAGCTACGGAGGCATAATCTCCAACACCGCCGGCGGCTTCTCCTTTGACCGCGACCCCCGTAACCGCAGGGTGAGCCGTTACCGCTACAACTCGCTCCCGCCGGACCAGCCCGGCCGCTACGTCTACCTCCGCCGGAAGGACACCGGGGAGTACTGGGGCGCGACCTGGCAGCCGGTGCGGGCCCCTATGGACAGCTACGAGTGCCGTCACGGAGCGGGCTACACCAAGATCACCACCGAGCGAGAGGGCACCTGGGCCGAGATCTTGTACTTCGTGCCCCCCGCGCCACCTGATGACCCGTGCCCTGCAGAGCTGTGGGTGCTCCGGCTGGCCAACCGGTCCCTGACGAGCCAGGTGATCCAGGTCTTCAGCTACGTGGAGCTCAGCTTCGCAGACGCCTCCAGTGACATGCACAACCTCGACTGGAGCCAGCATGTGCTGAGCTCTCGCTACGACGAGGCCCGCCATGCCATCGTGACGGGAACCAGGTTCTCCCCCACCACCCAGTTCTTCGCCTCGGACCGTGCCCCACTCGGCTACGACTGCGATCGAGAGGCCTTCGTGGGACCGTACCGGGGACTGGAAAGCCCGGCAGTTGTGGTCGCGGGCAGTCCGAACGGGAGCGAGGCTGCCCGCGGAAACAACATCGGGTCGCTCTTTCACGAGGTCAGCTTGGAGCCCGGGGCAGAAGCCAGGATTGTCTATGTGCTGGGGATCACTGACACTCCCGATGCCATCAGCGCGGTCACTGGGCGATACCGTGACCCAGCCGAGGTGGGGCTCGCCCTCGAGGCTCTCCGCTCTGACTGGGAGGCCTACTTCGGGGCCTTCAGCGTGCAGACCCCGGATGCTGACACCACTGCCATGCTCAACTGTTGGAACCCACTGCAATGCCGCACCTCCCTGCACTGGTCACGTTTCGTGTCGGGGTACGAGACCGGCCTTGGGCGAGGGATCGGCACCCGCGACACAGCCCAGGACACCTTGGGAGTGGTACACGCTGCCCCGGGCGAAGTCGCATCCCGCACGGAGCGGCTGTGGGGAGTGCAATTCGAAGACGGGCACTGCTGGCACCAGTTCTTCCCTCTCACCGGCAAAGGTGGCCCAGGTCTGGCCGCGGAACGGCCCGCTTGGCCCCAGTGGTTCTGCGACGACCACCTCTGGCTGGTCATAGCCACCTGCGCCTACCTGAAGGAGACGGGCGACGACGCGTACCTTGGTCGGCGGGTTCCCTACGCACAAGAGGAGGCGACCGGCCCGCAGCACACGGGGCGAGGCGGCAGCGAACCGGGCCACGCTGCAGCGGATGACACGATCTGGGGCCACATGATGGCCGCTTTGGGCTTCACCCTTGCTAATCGCGGCCCGCACGGTCTTCCGAGATCTGGCTTCGCCGACTGGGACGACACCTTGAACGTGGACCACGGCTCGGGCCTGGCCGAGAGCGTCTGGTGTGCCATGCAGTTCTGCCGGGCGGTGCTGGACCTGGCGGAACTGGCGGACCACCTGGGACGTCCAGAGGAGGCGGCGCGCTTCAAGAGCATGCACGACGAGATGGCTCGTGCGATCAACGCCTGTGCCTGGGATGGGTCCTGGTACGCGCGCTCCTTCGACGACGACGGCAAGCCCATCGGGGTGTCCTCGGAGGCTCGCCACCGCATCAACCTGATCCCACAGAGCTGGTGCGTGATCGGCGAGGTTGCCCCGCTCGAGCGAGCCAAGCTCGCCATGGCCTCGTCTCACGAGCTCCTGGACACTCCATATGGCCCCTGCTTGATGTGGCCGCCCTACGATGGCGGCGACCCGCGGGTGAACGGGACGAGCACCTTCCCGCCAGGTGCCAAGGAGAACGGCGGGATCTTCTGCCACGCCGCTGCCTGGTCGGTCGTCGCGGCCGCCCAGCTGGGCGACGGTGACCGGGCGTATGAGTACTACCGCCAGCTTCTCCCTTTGTCCCGGCCCGACGTCGAGAGGTCGGCGGTGGAGCCCTACGTCTATTGCCAGAACATCTGCGGGCCCGCCCACCCCCAGTACGGCTTGGGGCGCAACGCCTGGCTTACCGGAGCGGCGGCGTGGATGTACCTCGCCGCCACCCAGTGGATCCTGGGTATCAGGCCAACCCACTTCGGGCTTCGAATAGCCCCGGCCATTCCCTCTGCCTGGCCCGGGTTCTCCGCCAGGCGCCTGTTCCGGGGTACCTGGTACGACATCACTGTGACGCGGCAAGGCCCCGGCAGCGGGGTTTCCCTCACAGTGGACGGCAGACCGGTCCCGGGAGACGTGGTGGCGCTGGCGGCACCGGGAACCTCGCACNNTAGCCGCGGCCGGCGGCACCGGTCCAGCTGCCACGCGGCTACCGCGGGAGCCCGCCGCTCGCCTCGGCAGAGATCGTGAAGCGGGTTGACGCCGACCACGCTGTCAACAGCGTGCCCGCCACCAACAACCCCCGCTCCTCCACCGGCCCCAGCCATTTCCCGACGCAGAGACGGGTCCGCTGTCAACGGCCAGTACGCTTCACACCGCCGATCAAGGCGCAGCCGGCCATCCGCCGACATCGCCGGCACAAGAGCCCTCCTGGGCGTGACGAGGCTCGTCGGAGTCTGGACAGAGTGGACTCTGCGGCATCTGGAAGAGCGCCCTTGACTCTCACCTTGGGGGAGGCCGCACAGTGAATGGCACCGGGCGACCGCCCGGAACGAGGAAGTCGACCGTGGACCTGATGAGCATTGGCAAGTTTGCCCGGCAATCCCGGTTGTCGCAGAAGGCGCTTCGCATCTACGACGAGCTCGGCCTTCTGCCACCGGCTCGCGTTGATCCAGACTCGGGCTATCGCTTCTACGAGACAGATCAGCTGGAGCAGGCCCGTCTCGTCGCGACTCTTCGCCAGATCGGGCTTCCACTCGCCGAGATCAAGGTGATCATCGGCCTGGAGCCGCAAGTCGCTGCCCGGCAAATCGCCGGATACTGGTCCGACCTCGAGCGGGACCATGCGGCTCGCAGGGATCTGGCCGGCTACCTCGTCGATCTTCTCAAGGGAAAGAGGTCTGTGATGTACGAGGTTGCTACTCGGAGGATCCCTGCGCGGAGTGTGCTGTGTCTCAAGCGGAACGTGGATCAACAGGGAGCCTGGGCATTCGGCAAGGAGTTCGTGGGCATCCTCAAGGACCGCCCATTGCCGCGCATCGAGGGCGTCGCCGGGGAGGCCTTCTGCATCTACCACGGAGAGGTCAGCGAGGACAGCGACGGCCCGGTCGAATGGTGCCGGCCTGTCCCCGACGACCAGGCGAAAGAGCTGGCCGCGAAGTTCCCTGAACTCAGCCTGCGCACCGAGCCCTGGCATGAAGAGGCACTTGTTCACCTCGGACCGGGGACTCAGATCAGCCCCCCGCAGTGGCAGTTCGTCTCAGAAGCCCTCCACTCCTGGGGTGTCGAGCAAGACCGACAGCCGAGCGAGCTGGGTGTCCGGGTGACCTTCCTCACCACGCCCCCACTGACCCCTGACAGTGTGCCGGACTGCAACTTTGCCGTCCCATTGCGCTGAAGATGGCCCAGAGAGCCAGCATCGATCACGACCGAACACCACACCGGCTCGGCGGCAGCCGTGCAGGAATGGCAGTCTCATCTGCTCCCTGAGCGTCGCACTGGGCCAACTTGACCTCTCCCACATAGTCTCGCGAGAGTGATCGCATGAGCGTGTCGCGTCTTGTCACCCTCGGCCTGCTCGACGAGCACGGCCCCTTGTATGGCCATCAGCTCCGCCGGCAAGCCGAGGCCAAGCACGTCGAGTCCTGGGGCGGGGTGAGCCCTGGGGCCCTCTACCGTGAGCTGCACCAGCTGGAAGCAGAGGGGCTGATCGAGGTCCTCCGCAGCGAACAGGTTGGCAGACGCCCTCCTCGCACGGTCTACCGAGTCAGCGAAGCCGGACACGCGGCGCTCCGAGTCCTTCGCGAGGAAACGCTCTCAAGCTTCGTGCGGCCGCCGGACGTAGTCGGCGTCGGGTTGCTCTTCGGCGCGCTCGAGGACCCCGAGGAGCTGCTCGCGCTGCTGGAGCACCGGCGCAAGGCGGCGACGGACGCTCTCGAGACCCTGAGGGCCAAGCGGGCTCGCCTCGAGGAGCACGGACCGCTCAGCCCTTCTGTGTATGCCGTGTTCCGCCGCAGCGAGCTGTACATCCAAGCCGAGCTCACCTGGCACGAGGAATACGCGGCCTTGGCCGTCACAAAGGCGCGCAAGAGCGTTGGGGCCGGCACGCCCCGAGCACGCGCTCAAGGCATCGCAAGGAGCCGGCGCCGCCCAGAAGACCATCCGGGCGCCGCGCCGACGCCCGTTGCCGACGAGCAAGGGGCCTGACGATGACTGGCAGACCGACCACGGCGCGCCAAGGCGCCAAAGGACAGGCGGGGATCACCTCCCACACGGGTCTCGCCATGGTCGTGGTCATGACCGGGGTCCTCATCACCGCCGTCGACACGACAATCGTGGTCCTGGCCCTCCCGGAGATCGAGCGGGGGCTGCACGTGGCGCTCTCAACTGTCATCTGGGTTGTCATCGGCTACCTGCTCGTCATCACCCTGCTTGCCACCCAGGTCGGACGGCTGGGAGACATGTTCGGCCGGGTGCGCATGTACGAGGCGGGCTTCCTTGTCTTCGTGCTGGGCTCGCTCGCCTGCGCGCTCGCCTGGAACGACGCCGCCATCATCGGCTTCCGGATCGTCCAGGGCATCGGTGGAGCGTTCGTCACCGCCAACAGCGGGGCGGTGATCGCCGACCTGTACCCTCCCGAGCGGCGCGGCCGTGCCTACGGCTACAACTCGGTCGGCTGGAGCCTCGGGGCGGTCCTCGGCATCGTGGTCGGTGGCCTCATCGTCACCTACATCTCGTGGCGCTGGATCTTCTGGATCAACGTGCCGATCGGAGCCGCGGCGCTGATCCTGGCGACGAACGTGCTGCACGAGCACGGTGAACGGGCCCACCGCCGCCTCGACCTTGCCGGCATGGTCACCCTCGGCCTCGGGCTGTTCGGCGTGCTCTGGGCCATGACCACGCTCGCCACGTCCTCTTTCGACGCTTCGGTAGCCGGCTACCTGATCGGCGGGGTGGTGCTCATCTGCGCCTTCGTCCTCGTCGAGCTGCACCAGGCCGAGCCGATGCTCGACCTCTCGCTGTTCAAGGTCCCGACGCTCGCGCCGTCACTGCTCGCTTCGCTGTTCCAGGGGCTCGCCAACTTCGCAGTGCTGTTCCTCGTCATCATGTACCTCCAAGGCCCGCGAGGGCTCTCCCCCATCCACGCCTC
The DNA here is from genome assembly GCA_003139355.1 of Acidimicrobiaceae bacterium. Classification (GTDB taxonomy): domain Bacteria; phylum Actinomycetota; class Acidimicrobiia; order Acidimicrobiales; family Bog-793; genus Fen-455. The sequence goes on from PLIM01000092.1 coordinate 5,621, forward strand.
GCTGCTTCTCGTACCCGGCTACGTGGTGGGCTCGGGTGTAGGCCCCTACGCCGGGCGCTTGGCGGACCGGTTCGGGCCGGTGCTGCCGGCGACTGTTGGGCTCGGCGTCCAGGTGGTCGCCCTGTTCATCTACGCGCACCTCTCGCTCAGCAGCGGGCTGTGGCTCGTCGTGGTCGCGAGCGTCGTGAACGGGGTCGGGGCGAGCGGGTTCTTCCCCGCCAACTCCTCCGCGGTGATGAAGGCCTCGCCTCCTCAAATGTTCGGGATCTCCTCGGGGATGCTGCGGACCTTCGCCAACATCGGGATGGTCTTCTCGTTCTCGGTGGCGATCCTCGTCGCCTCCCGTTCGATCTCCAAGCACCTCGCCTTCGCCATCTTCGTCGGCACGACGAGCCTCCACGGTCACCTGGCGGCCGCCTTCACGACCGGTCTGCACGCCGCCTTCTATGCCTCGATGGGCTTCATGGCCCTCGCGGCTGTGCTGTCGGCGACAAGGGTTCGCCATGCGAGAGGCCGATCAGCTCCGGGGCGGTGACCGCGGCGTCTCTGGGAAACAGCAACGGCCGGACCAGGGTTCCCGTCGTGATAGCGGCGCCCCTCGTCGGGCCCAGCTGAGAATCTCCCTCAGTGGCGCAAGCCAGTTGCGGCCGCGCTTTGTGTGATCGACGTCAACCAAACCGTCGCCTGGAGGCCTTTAATAGGGCGATGACGGAAAGTAGTAGCGAATCGTTGGGCGAATCGTCGGACGAGGCGCCAGGCGACCCACCGAGCGAGGAAGCGAGTCACACACCGGGCGAAGATAGGAGGGACGAGGGATTCGACGAATTCTTCGTGCACATCCTGCCGCGGACGATCCGTGTTGCTCGCCGCCTGACAGGAGACCCCTGGATTGCCGAGGACGTCGCCGTGGAAGCCCTCGCTCGAGCCCATTCGCGCTGGGCGCGGGTCGAGGCCTTGCCGTGGCGCGACGCCTGGGTCCTGAAAGTCGCCTCGCGTGAGGCGCTCCACCACGTTCGCCGCCGGCCGCCGCTGCCGGCACCCAGCCACGAAAGGGACGAGTCGGACGATGTCGCACTGCGGGTTGCTCTCGTGGCCGCTCTCGTGCGACTGCCGCGACGTCAACGAGAAACCATCGTCCTCCGCTACCTGTGCGATCTTCCCGAAGCGGATGTCGCGCTGGCACTTGGCGTGTCGGCCGGCACTGTCAAGACCCATCTCCACCGAGCACTCGCATCACTTCGCGCCAACATCGGCGCCGACTTTGAGGAGGCCTACGCCCATGAACTCCGCGCCTGAACCAACCAAGCAACACCACGTGCCCACACCACCCGAGGAGCTTCTCGCCCGGGTGAAGAACCGCAGCGCCAAGACCCGCCAGCACCGCCTGCTCGGTGGTGGTGGCTCGCTGGTGGTCGTCCTGGTGCTCGTGCTGGTCGGCGTCCTGATCCCCGAAGGAAGTGCAAGACCGCAACAGTCAAGTCACCGGCCGGGCCAGGTCTTCGTCTCGGACCGTATTGGCAGCGCCTACGAGCTCGGCGCGAACGAGACGCCAGCGCCACCAGCACCCTCGAGTGTGAAACAGGCGGTGGAGAACGCCGAAGTCGGTTTCTCACTCGATCTGCTGAACAATCTGGCGATCTCGAGCGACTCGAGCGACTCGAGCGACGTCCTCGTCTCACCCTCCAGCCTGGCTACCGCACTCGCAATGCTGGAGCTCGGCGCCGCAGCTTCCACCGAGCAGGGAATCGCTGCGACCCTGCATACAGCCGGGCTCTCTGCGGCCCAGCAGGCCGCCGGGTGGCACGGCCTTGCAGCCCTGCTCGCGGCCGAGACGTCGACAACCGGGACGAACTTGAGACACGAGCCAGAGCTCAATATCGCGAACGCCCTCTTCCTCCAGGAGCACTTCGCCGCGCTGCCGGCCTTCGTCCGCGCGCTGTCGAGGGAATTCCAGACCGGGCTGTGGGAGACCGACTTCCAGAACGATCTCACGGGGGCTACCAACGCCATCAATCAGTGGACGAGCGAGAACACCAAGGGTTTGATAAAGCAGCTCTTCAGCCCAGGCGCCCTCAGCCAGTTCACGCGTCTTGTGATCGCCGACGCTGTCTACTTCCGCGCGATGTGGGCCCACAAGTTCGAGAACGCGACCGCCGATCGGCCGTTCTATCTCGCGACCGGGGCGACCGAGAGCGTCCCCTTCATGACTTCGCCGCCCTCCAGCTCGCTGAAGGACATGACGCTCGACGCCACAACGGACAGCCAGTACACCGCCCTGGAGCTTCCCTACACGGGCAAGAAACTGAGCGCTCTCGTCGTGATGCCGACGAAGTCCTCGCTGTCGAGCTTCGTCTCCTCGCTCACCCCGGCCTCTCTTGAGCAGATCGTGAACGGCATGTCGCCTGAAATCGGCCCCGTGTCGATGCCCACGTTCACGCTGCGCTCGGACAGTCAGCTGGACCAGACGTTGAAGTCGATGGGCATGTCACAGGCGTTCGGGCCCATGGCCGACTTCACCAGAATCATCAAGTACCCGCCTCTCGTCGTTCAGGCCGTCGAGCAGCACGCCTACCTGCAGGTGACTCCGAAGGGCACCACGGCAGCGGCTGCGACCGGGATTTCCGTCGGGCCCACGGCGATGCGGGCGTACACGCAACCAGTCGTCATCGACCATCCCTTCCTCTTCCTGGTGCGGGACGATGCGACCGGCGCGATCCTCTTCGAGTCGATGGTCGAGAACCCGGCGTCCTGATCTCCGTTGTGGTTTGACGCGCCGGGCCCGGCCCGGTCCGCTCCGCTGGCCAGGTGGCCCGCCCGGAGCGGACCGGTCACCGAGCTCACCTTGACGACGGCCCCAGCCGATAGTTCCCCATGACCGGGAGCAAACTCTGGAGATGGATGGACCAGTGTCCGCATGTCCGCGCTCTGGTCCACGACCTCGAGGCACCCAGGAGCCTTCACCTGCGAAGCTCTAGCTGCTCCCCGAGCGCGAACCGCCCCCGGGACCCGAGGTGCCAGGGGCGGTCACGGAGTGCCTCTCGCGAGGGACGGCAGCTCCACTTGCAGTCTACGGGGCTACAGCTGCGTCGTGCTCGTCTGGATGGCGCGAACGACAGCGGATCGGCGCCTCGCCGGCTGTGCTGGGCAACGGTGGCGATGACAGCGCCGCTGTTGGCGCCGCTGCGTCAGAGCTTGCGCCTTCCGGCGTGGCGCATCACGAGATACAACACGCCACCGATGATGGCGATGACAACCACGGTCTTGATCAGGAAAGCGACTATGCCGAGGATGCTGGCGAACGCCCAATAGGCCACGATCGCGGCAATGACGGCAGCCGCGACAACGGTCAGCTTGTGCCCGGGCCGGAGTCCTCGCTCTTGCATGCTTCTGGGCTCGATCATGAAACCTCCTCCCACGCACCGTACTCCCGCCCAGCGGGCGAAGGATGTCGTCCCCTTCGGGCACCTCCGGTAAAGAGCGCCTTCGCGCCCCGGCCGAGCTCGTCATCGAGCCGGCCAAACAGGACGGGGAACCCCTCAAAGCCCATGTAACCCGCGTACGGAGCCCCGCAATACCCGGTCTAAGATTGAGCGTGGATCGAACGTGTGACCGAGGGTGGAGAGCCCGATATGGGCCTAGGCAAGCACACAGGGGCTGCTGACGAGGGCCGGCGGTGGCGCGTCCCGGGCTTGGTGATCGGCCTGGTTCTGGTCATCGCCCTCTGCGGGGCCGGGACCCTGATCGCCCTCCAACGAGGGAGCCACGCGTCCGCGTCAACCCGTCCGGGCAACTCGACGACCACGGTCCCACCGAGACCTTTGACGATCACGTCGGTCTCACCGGCACCCGGTACGGCTGGCGCCGCCTTCGACACCAGCGTGACCGTGGACTTCTCCGAACCGCTCGCGACCGACAGCCCGTTACCGACGCTCTCACCGGCGCCGCCCGGGAATTGGGTGAGGACAGCACCGGCGGCGGTCCGTTTCGTTCCGGAGGGATACTTCGCCCCCTTGAGCACCGTGCACCTCAGCGTGCCAGGCGGCCCCGGCGGAGTTCGCAGCCGTTCCGGCCAGGGCCTCTCGACCACGCTTCGGAAGAACTTCATGATCGAAGGAGCTTCCGAGTTACGCCTCCAACAGCTCCTTTCTGAGCTCGGCTACCTTCCCCTCCGATTCGTGCCCGCCGCGTCGAGTTCTGTGAGCCCTGCCACCGTCACCCCCTTGCCCGTCAACGTCCACCGGGCGTACCAGAGCGCCACCACGACAACAACGACCACGCCGCTTCCGGCGATCGACTCCGAGCCTTCGATCGCAGCCGAGATCCCGGTCCAAGCCGCCGCGGGCAGCCTCGTCTGGCGCTTCAGCAAAACGCCGGCCTCACTGGCGGCACTCTGGAAGCCCGGGCAGCCCAACGTGATCACGACCGGTGCCATCATGGCCTTCGAGAGCGCTCAAGGGCTCGCCACCGACGGCCTGGCCGGGTCCGAGGTGTGGACAGGACTTCTCGAGGCGGTCGCGCATCGACAGGTGACCACCCGGCCGTACGACTACGTCACCGTCAGTCAGATACTTCCGGAGACCGCGACGGTTTGGCGCGACGGCCGGATCATCTTCACCGCGCTCGTGAACTCGGGCATCCCAGCGGCGCCGACGGCCCTCGGCACCTACCCCGTCTTTGCGCGCTACCTCGTCACCACGATGTCCGGCAAGAACCCCGACGGGACGCCCTACAGCGACCCCGGTATCCCCTGGGTGAGCTACTTCAACGGAGGCGACGCGCTCCACGGGTACCTCCGTCCCGGCTACGGCTACCCACAAAGCCTCGGCTGCGTCGAGATGACTTATGCGAATGCAGAGACGATGTTCCCGCTCACACCGCTCGGCACCCTCGTGACCGTCCTGTAGAGCCCTGCCCGGCGCCAGGGCGATCAACCCACGGCAGTCGCTATCCCCCAGCTCGCCTGCCACTGCTCGCCCGGTCGGAGCTCGATCAGGTTCGTACCGGTACGAAACGCGTTCGGCGGGCAGGTCATCGGCTCGATGGCCATCGCTCTGCGACGGTACGCGGGCTCGCCCAGCGAGTCGCCCGTATAACACATGGCGTACGCGAACGCAGCGTCGGCCCAGACCTCCGAGCATCGCCCGGGCAGGTCCAGGCGTGCATGCCAGCGGCCGTCAACCCCGACTGCCAGAGCGGTGTAGCAGTCGTCGAGCTCGAGCCCTCCGAGCGTCCGCCCTCCGAGGTCGAAGGCCGTGCCGGAGACCGGTTCTTCGCCGACAGGCAGGCCGCGCTCGTCCATGAGCAGCCGTCGCTGTGCCAAGAGGCTGATCTCGGCTTCGTCGATGCCGTCCGGGCCCCCGAGGAGGTACGGATGAAAGCCGATGCCGAAGGGGGCGAGGCCAGAGCCAGTGTTTGTCGCCCCACAAGTGACCTCGAGCCCGCCGCCGCCAAGTGTGTAGTCGAGGTCGAGGCGGACCTGAAACGGGTAGGCCGGCTGAGGGTGGATGACACAGGAGAGCACCGCCCGGTCTGCGGAACGCTCCTCGAGCGACCATGGCATCCACCGCACGAAGCCGTGGATCGCGGTGGACCGCTCTGGCTCGTTGAGCGCTGCCCTGCCGACGATGTCTCCAAAACGATATGAGCCGTCCTCGAGCCTGTTCGGCCACGGAGCTAGTACCTGTCCCCGGTCGCAAGAAGCGATCTCACCTTCGGGAAACTCCCAGATGACGGGCTTGGAATCAACCCTGAGCGAACGGAGCGTCGCACCAATCTCGGTTATCACGGCGTCGAGGTCGTCGTGGACCAGCACGACCTGCTCGCCTGAAGGCGGGAGCATCACGGTATGGTACCTGCCAAGCCACCTCACGCCGTTTATCTGACCTGCGGTCCGGCGACCAGCTTCAGTCCTGGCCAACGAGCGATTCTCAAAAGGAGCGAGCGGCCATGAGGATTCTCGTGACCAACGACGACGGATTCAATGCGCCCGGTCTCGCCGTCCTCGCTCGCGCTCTTGCCGAAGCCGGCCACGAAGTGGTCGTGGTCGCGCCCCTGTCGGAAGCGAGCGGATCCGGTGCCGGGATTGGCCCCTTGAGCGCGATGGGCGGCGGTATCCACCTCGAGGCTGTCGCACCGGTGGGCCTCGCGGGAATCAAGGCCTTCGCAGCAGACGCGCTTCCGGCACTGATCGTGATCACGGCCTGCCTCGGTGCGTTCGGACCGCCGCCTGACCTCGTCGCATCGGGCATCAACCCTGGTCGCAACGTCGGACGAGCGGTGCTGCACTCCGGCACCGTGGGTGCGGCCCTCACGTCTGTCCATTTCGGCTCGAAAGGGCTCGCCACGAGCATCCAGGCCGGCCCGATTCGGTCGGTTTACGAGTCGTCCGACGGCACCCACACCCACTTCGAGAGCGCGGCTGCGCTCGCGGTCGCGTTCGCCGCGCATCTGGAGCGAGCCCCGGTACGCACGGTGCTCAACTTGAACGTGCCCAACCTTGCGCTCGGCGAGATCCGTGGCGTTCGTCGCGCGCGGCTCGCGACAACCGGGTTGATCCTCGCGGCAGGAACCGAAGATGGAGCACCGAGGCTTCGATTGGACCTCGGTGGCCGAGCCGACCTCGGCGCCCGACAGCCGGATGAGAGCGACGAATCTGACGAAGCTCTGACAGAGCTCGGCTGGGCCGTGGTGACCCCGCTCGCGAGCGTCACCGAGGACCAGCGACCGGAGGTCGGCGACATGGTGGAGGCTGCGATGGGGTCCGCCTCTCGGTGCCTGGAGACGGCCCGCGGAGCCTTGCGGTGACACCGCGGGCTCGGCGGTGCCGGCCCGTTCAAACCTCGTCAGATCGAAGAACGAGGCCAACTCGCGGCAATCACCGGCACGACACTCGCTACTGACATACCGCTGCCACTAGTCGGGATTGCAGAGTCGATAGACGGGTCACGATGTCACTTGCTCCATGCGCGACGCCTTCACAGACGAGCGGAACACGACGGCTGCCGACGCAAGATCACCACTGGCGCGGCATCCTCTTGGAGTGTTCCCGTCATCTCACTTGACGATAGATGGTATCTCTAGAACCTTTGGCACTTGCGTGAACGAGAATCCCCTCTGTAGGGTTGCTGCCACACCAACTGTCAACGACAAGCGGTGCCGACACGCCCGGTGCTATCACGCCGGGTCGGGGTTAAGGCTTTCGCCACCCGGCAGGCACAACTCGATATCTCGACGCCTGTGAGTCGAGCCGCGCGATTTGCGGCGCTGCTTGTCCCGACCTGCGCTCCTGATGGAGCGAAAAGGAGTCGCGACACACAGAGAAGACAGGGCGAGACCCGTCCGCACCTCGTAGGGATGTTCTAACGTCCAGATCCGGCCAGCCCTTCCGGCACCGTGTCGCGAGTCGCATGCAAAAGACGGCCTGCCCGCATCAACGCATCCACCTGGAACCCACCGGGTTTTCGACACTCCAAGGAGGAGCAAGATGCGCAAGCACCCCCTGATCGCGCTCATTGCGTTCGCTTTTTTTGCTACATCGATCTTCATCGGCGCTGCCGGCGCCTCCAGTATCAACCTGATACCCGTTCGGGCCACTTCCCATCTCAGCAGAGGTGAAAGTGGCTCATCAGCTGCGCCCGCCTACGATCTCCGGTGGCTTGCCACAAGAGTCCGCGAGCACGCCAGCGCTACCGCACAACTCTCGGCTCTAGTCGCGCGCGAGAGGTACTCGCCATATTGGCAGGGCCGTGCCGCCGACCTTGTGGCGATCCACGACAACGCGCGCCCGCCAAAGGGCCTGCTCCCGTCGGCATGGCGCCAGTTGCAGCAATCCAATGCCCGCGCGGCAGCCGCTCAAGCCGCGGCAAAAGCCTACGCAGTCGCAGAGGCCGCACAGGCCGCTCAGGCCGCACAGGCCGCTCAGGCCGCAGAGGCCGCTCAGGCCGCACAAGCTGCACAGGCCGCACAAGCTGCACAGGCCGCACAGGCTGCACAGGCGGCACAGGCGGCACAGGCCGCTCGAGTTGCACAAGCTCCCCGAGTTGCACAAGCTCCTCCCGCGAGGTCCCCGTCCGGCTCCAGTGGAGGCGAGCTCAGCGGTGTTTGGCTGTCGTTAAGGCTCTGTGAGTCCGGTAACAACTACAGCGAGGACGCTGGCAACGGATATTACGGTGCCTACCAATTCGCGTTGTCGACGTGGTGGGGACTCGGCTACTCAGGCCTGCCGAACGACGCTCCAGCTTCGGTGCAGGACCAAGCCGCTCAGAAGCTCCAAGCCGAGGCGGGCTGGGGGCAGTGGCCGGCCTGCAGCGCGGAGATCGGACTCTAGAGTTCCTCGGGCGAGTCTCGCCGTAGAATAAGTATTGTCGTATCTCTGCACACAGTTTTGGAGTTCTGGCGGAGCAGCGCCCAATCCCGCCTCATGATCGCCAACAAGCTCCGAAGCAGGCGGACGTTGCCCGGAGCAACGCCCGGTCCTCACCTGCACGACACCGATTGAAACAGCGGTCGTAAGCTCGGTTCAGGAGGTTGTGCACATGCGGCTCAGCACCTGGCTGGGAACGGGACAGACCTGGGACGAACTTCTAGGCTTGGCGCACCACGCCCAACGCACCGGGTGGGACGGGGTCTGGGTCGCGGACCACTTCATGCCCAACGGTGAGCGCAGCCTCACGCCACGCCTGGAGGCATGGACGACGATCGCTGCCGTAGCGGCTTGCGTCGATCGGGTGCGCGTGGGCGTGCTGGTGACGGGCAACACCTACCGGCATCCCGCCGTGCTCGCAAAGATGGCTGCCACTGTCGACCATGTCTCCGAAGGGCGCCTGGTGCTCGGGCTCGGGGCCGGATGGCAGGTGAACGAGCACGAGGCCTACGGCATCGAGCTTCCCGCGACTGCCGAACGCCTGGCGCGCCTGGACGAGGCTTGCCAGGTCATCCGCCTTCTGCACAGCCAGGAGCGCAGCAACTTCGAGGGATGCTTCTACCGGCTCGTCGACGCCCCGTGTGAGCCAAAGCCAGTCCAGCGACCACTCCCGCTGCTCGTCGGCGGCAGCGGCGAGAAGACGACGATGCGAATCGCCGCCCGATACGCCGACGAGTGGAACTGCTGGGGGCTGCCGGACCTGATGGCCCACAAGACCGAGGTTCTGGAGCACCACTGCCTCGAGATCGGCCGCGACCCGGCTTCGATCAGGCGCTCGGCCCAGGCGCTGGTGTTCATGAGCGACGACGAGGAGCAACTGAAGCGCTGGCGGTCCGACCGCTCAGCCCTGCCCCGCATCGTCGGCACTGCTTCGGAGATTGCCGAGGTGATCGGCCGCTACGCCGAGATAGGCGTGGATGAGTTCATCGTCTCGGACCAGTCGCTTGGCCGAGACGCGGGTGAAAAGCGCGACAACATGGACCGATTCCTCGACGATGTGGCCATCCACCTGCCGGGTCGATCCAGCTCCTAGGTATCAAGAGTCTCGCGCGACGTGGGCCATCTCGTCGCGGCGCCCGACAAGTTCCGGGGCACTGCTGACGCCGCGCAGGCGGCCGCGGCTGCGGCCCGCGGGGCGCGTCGTGCCGGCTGGACGGCCTCGGAGGTGCCTCTCGCGGATGGGGGCGAGGGGCTCTTGTCGGCCTTCGGCGGCGAAGTCAGATACGACGAGGTAACCGGACCACTGGGCACGCCGGTGCTGGCCGAGTGGAGGCTCGTGCCGGGTACCTCCACTCGGGACGGTCCGATTGCGGTCATTGAGATGGCGCGCGCGTCGGGACTTGTGATCGCAGGCGGCCTACCCCACAACGACCCCATCGGGGCCTCCACGGTGGGCACGGGCCAGCTCATCATGCGGGCGGTCTCGTTGGGCGCGACGCGGATCATCGTCGGTTGCGGAGGCTCTGCGACCACCGACGGGGGCGCAGGTGCCGTCGGAGTCATCGGTTCGCGTCAGGCTCTGCGAGGAGCCGTGGTCGTCGCCGCCTGCGACGTGACGACCACGTTCCTCGATGCCGCGAAGCTCTTTGCACCACAGAAGGGCGCAGCGCCCGAACAGCTCGCGGAACTGACCGCTCGGCTCGCCCGGCTCTCCGACGAGTATCGAGCCGACTTCGGCATCGACGTCACCAAGCTCGCCGGTGCCGGCGCAGCAGGCGGCCTCGCCGGAGGCCTCGCCGCGCTAGGAGCCGAGATCGTCTCGGGGTTCGAGCTCGTCGCTGACTTCGTCGGCCTGGACGAGCACATCGCCGTTGCCGACCTTGTCATGACCGGAGAGGGGTACCTCGATCGCCAGTCCTTCTCCGGGAAGGTCGTCGGCGGCGTGACAAGGCACGTGGCCGGCCGGGTGCCGATCCTGTGCGTCGTCGGAGATGCGGCGCCAGACATCGGCGCGGTTGGATTCGAGCTCGTCAGCCTTGTCACACGGTTCGGACCGGAAAGAGCCCGATCCGAGGTCCTGGGCTTGCTCGAGGACGTCGTCGCAGAGCACCTCTGAGCCGGAGACAACAGCCGTCTGCATGGCCCGGGCTCGCTAGGCGATCCCGACGCCAAGCCGGACCACGTCGTCGAAGAAGCCGGGATATGTCTTGGCGACACAGCCTGGGTCGACGATCTCGACGCCGGGCACGACCGCGCCGATGGCGGTGAAGGCCATGGCGATGCGATGGTCACTGTGGGTATCGACACGGCCGGCGTGCAATGGCGCACCTCCGTGAATGACAAGGCCGCCGGGTGCCTCCTCGACACGGGCTCCCAGGCGCCCCAGCTCCGTCGCGACCGCGTGGATCCGGTCGCTCTCGTGGCCACGCGCGATCTCGACGCCACCGATCACGGTGTCTCCTCGTGCCAGGGCTGCGAGGGCGGCGACCGTCGGAACCTGATCGGGCATCGCTGCGAGGTCGACATCGACGCCGGTGAGCTCGCCTCGCCGTTCGACCGTCGTGCCGGCGGGGCTTCGAGTGAACCTGGCGCCCATGGAGGTGAGAAGCTCAACCATGCGGCCGTCGGGCTGCGCTGTCTCAAAGGCGTTGGCAACGGTGATCGACCCTCCCGTCGCGACGGCCAGGGCATAGAGATGTGCCGCGGCACTCGCGTCGTGCTCGACGGACTCCGCCCTTGCCACATAGGGCGCCCGTGCGCTCACGCGAAAGCGGCCTGGCACCTCCTCGGACACCGATGCTCCCCAACGAGCCATCGCACCGACCGTGAGACGCACGTAGCCGAGCTCCCGGAGACCCCCCACCTCGACGATGAGGTCCTCGTCGGCATAGGGGCCGACGAGGAGCAGTGCCGTGGCGAACTGTGAGCTGGCCGAGGCATCGACACGAAGCCGGCCACCGGCAAGGCCTCGACTCGAGATACGCAGCGGCGGTCTGCCGTCGTCGGTCAAGACCTCTGCACCGGCGGCACGCAACGCGTCGAGAAGCGGCGCGATCGGGCGCCGGCGGAGAGGCTCCCGCCCATCGAGGACCACGGTCCCTTTCGCTAGCAGCGCGACTGCCGCCAGGAAACGAAGCGTCGTTCCCGAGAGTCCCGCGTCCACCTCCGTCCCCCCCGCCACAGGCCGGCCCGAGGTCCCGGTCACCTCCGTTTCGCCGTCAACGCACCCGACGCGCGCACCCAGCGCACGAAGCCCCGAGGTCATAGCCACGGTGTCATCGCTTGCGAGCAACCGGCGGAGCACGCTGGTGCCCTTTGCCAGGGCGGCGATGACGAGCAATCGGTTCGTCAGGCTCTTGCTCGACGGAGCGTCGAGCGTGCCTTCGATCGGACCGGCGGGGAGGAGCTCGAGCTCGGCCCTCGAGAGCCAGTCGGGCTGGGCAGAACCGGACATCGACCAAGCGTAGGCCGGCACTGGGCCCGGGGCGGCCCGGCGCAGCCAGGCGGCCCGGGTTACCACCGGACGAGACGGGAATGCGACGATGGCGTGGTGACCTTCCGGATCTGCTTCGTGTGCGCGGGCAACATCTGCCGTTCACCGATGGCCGAGGTGATCCTCCGCCACCAAGCCTCAGCCCTCGGGCTCGCCGAGCGCCTGGCGGTCGACAGTGCCGGCACGGCGGCCGACGTCGGCTTCGACATCGACCGGCGGGCCCGCAGGGCGCTCGAACGACGCGGCTACACACCGCTTGGTCATCGGGGGCGCCAGTTCGAACCCGCCTGGCTCAGCGAACGTGACCTCGTGATCGCCATGGAGCAGAGCCACTTGCGATGGCTGGAGAGCCGCGCGCCGAAGAGCGCGCACACCGCACGCGTCCGGCTCCTGCTCAGCTACCCGACCGCCCGGGCGAGACAGGGCGGCTCGCTCGACATCCCTGATCCGTACTTCGGCGACGAGGCGGAATTCGAGTCGTGCCTCGATCTGGTGCAGACCGGTTGCACGGCGTTGCTGGGCGAGCTCAGGGCCGAGCTTGCGCTCAGCTGAGAGTCAGGTCGCGGGGCTCACCGAGCTCATGTTGAACTCCGCCACTCGCAGAGGCGGCATAGCCGTCCGGTTCAGCCACTCGTTCCATTCCCGGGAGAGCGCTCGTTGTGTCCGTCCCGACTCGATGGTCTTCGACAACAGGTCTACCGGGCTCTCGTTGAAGCGGAAGTTGTTGACCGAGCCGACGATCTCGCCGTGCTCGACGAGGTAGACGCCGTCCCTCGTCAACCCGGTGAGCAGCAGCGTCGCCGGGTCCACTTCCCGGATGTACCACAGGCAGGTGAGCAGCAGCCCCCGGTCGGTCCGCCCGACGAGGTCGTCGAGGGCGCTCGTGGCCCCGGGCAACTCGAGGGTGAGGTTGTTGGCGAACGCCGCCGGCTGGACTCCCGATCTCGCGGCCGACGCGCGCTGGTACTGCAGGCGCGCGAGCCGGCCTTGCGAGATCCACTCGGTCCTCTCCAGCGGGAGGCCGTTGTCGAAGACCGACACATCCTGACCAGAGGCTCCGGTGACGAGGAAAGGCGTGCATTCGAGGCCTTCCTCGAACGGATCGCTTCGCAGGCTGAACGGGTGTGGGGAGAGCGACTCCCCCACCCGGGTCGCACCGCCCGGCGCGGAAAAGACGCTGCGCCCCTCCTCCGCCTCACGACCCGAGGTCGCGTTCCCAAGAAGGAATATGAGATCGGCGACAGCGTCGGGCGGGAGCACCACCTCATAACGACCGGCATCCAGATCGAACTTGCGTTCGCCCCAGCCCAGGCGGCGGACAAGTCGTTCCTCCAGCTCCTCGACACCGACCGCGGACAGGTCCGCGGCACCTATGCCAGCCCAGGCCGACCGTGTCCCCCCGTCCGCCCGGGCGACGACCTCGAGCTTGCCGGTCGGCTCCACATGCCGGAGCCGCAGCCCGGTCGAAGAACCGAGATAGACCGTCGAGACGCGATGCTCGGCGAAACCCGCCAACCTCGTTCCCGCCGCACGGGCCCGTCCGAAGGCGTCACCGAGCCCTGCGAGCACGTTGCCGAGCCCGGACAGGTTCGTCATGACCGGCGGGTCAACGAAGTCGCTCCCGGTATCGGGCCGTGTCGGGGTGACAAGCGCAGTGGCGTCCTCGGCCGGCGGGGCCGTGGCGGCGTTCGTCTCCGCCCGGTGAACAAGGTCGATCGCGTCACCCGCGCCACTTCTGCTCGCCGTACCGACGGCAGTCCCCTCGTCGGTTTCCCGGAAGGCGATCACGGTCACGCTGCGGTCGCGGCGCGTCCCGTTCGTCGTCACGGTGTTGTTGGCAAAACGAAGCTCGGCCTCGCTGGCCTCCTCGACGATCACGACGCAGCCGTCCGACGCGGAAGCCTCGAGCACCTGCTCCACCACGCTCTGGGCCGGGATCAGGCGACCTTCGGTGGCGCTCATCGACCCGACTCCGTGCGAGTGTTCAGCACGTTGATGCCTCGAAACAGCGCAGACGGGCAACCGTGACTGACGGGGGCGATCTGGCCGGGCTGGCCCTTTCCGCAGTTGAACGCCCCGCCCAGACGGTAGGTTGACTCGCCGCCCACAGCTTGCATCGCGCCCCAGAACTCGGTCGTGCGCGACTGATAAGCCAGATCCCTCACCTGCCCAGCAAGCTTGCCGTTGTCGATCCTGAAGAAACGCTGCCCGGTGAACTGGAAGTTGTAGCGCTGCATGTCGATCGACCAGCTCTTGTCGCCGACGACATAGAAGCCCTTCTCGACCGACGAGATGAGCTCCTCGGTAGTCGGACCGTCCCCGGACGCCGGGCGCAGTGACACGTTGGCCATTCGCTGGATGGGTATGTGCCCGGGGGAGTCGGCGAACGCACAGCCGTTGGACCGGCCCAGGCCTACAAGGCGTGCGATTCGCCGGTCGAGCTGGTAGCCCACCAGCACGCCTTCGCGTATGAGGTCGAAACTCTGTGCCTCGACTCCCTCGTCGTCGTACCCGACGGTGGCCAGGCCATGGGGGACGGTGCGGTCGCCGGTCACGTTCATGACCTTCGAGCCGTAGGCGAGCGTACCGAGCTTGTCGAAGGTGGCGAACGATGTCCCCGCGTACGCCGCCTCGTAGCCCATCGCCCGGTCGAGCTCGGTGGCGTGCCCGACGGACTCGTGGATCGTCAGCCAGAGGTTCGTGGGATCGATGACGAGGTCGTGGGCACCGGGTGTGACCGACGGGGCGTGGAGCTTCTCGGCGAGGTACTCGGGGATGCGGGCGAGTTCGCCGTCCCAGTCCCAGCCCTCACCGAGCAGGTACTCCCAACCCCGGCCGACCGGTGGCGCCAGAGTGCGCATGGTCTCGAAACCTCCCGCCTCGGCGTCGACTGCGATCGCCTCCACCACCGGGTGCAGGCGCACCCTGCGTTGGGTCGTGACTGTGCCGGAGAGATCCGCATAGTGCTTGTCCTCCACGACAGCAAGCACGTCCGCGGTCACGTGGTCCACGCCCGGTGCCCGCAGGAGCCGCCCGCTCCACTCCTCGAGCAGGGCCACCTTCTCCGCCGTGGGCACCTGAGCCGGGTCCAGATCGTACGAGGAGGTCCATACCGCCTCGCCGTGCGACGGTTCGTCGGCGAGCTCGACATGCTCTCTGACCGCGGCGGCTGTAGCGCGCGCGGTCGCCACCGCCTGGTCGGCGAGCGCGGCCGCAGCGTCGGCATCGAGCTCGACGGTGGCCGCGAACCCGAACGAGCCGTCGTGAACCACCCGAAGGCCGAGCCCGAGCTCGAGGTTGTCGGCGGAGGTCTCGAGCCGACCATCGCGCAGCCGCACGACCTGCGAGCGGATCCGCTCGATGCGTGCTCCGGCATGCTCGCAGCCGAGCGCCCGCGCCCTGTCGAGCACGGCATTACGGACTGTGTCAAGCGGCAGTGCCATGAATTCGGCGTCGAGCTCTACGGTCGCCATGTGTGATGCTCCTCCTCGAGTGCGGTGCCAAGTGTGCCAGCACAGCTCGACGACATCAAAGACCCCAGCCGCCGGGATCGGCGCCGAGGTGACGGTGCCCAGGCGACGGTGCCGCGCCACTCGCCGCGAGCCCGCGGGAGCCTGTCCGGCGGGCACTAATCAGGTCGGAACCTCTGGTCGTAGAAGGTCTTGCCGTCCGGCGAACGGTGCGGGGGCCGTTTGGGGGGCATCAACTCGAGGGGAAGGTGGCGTCGCTCTCCGGACCACGGTGCGCGGGGCGCCACGACACGGTCCGCCAAGCGGTAGGCAAGAGTCTCGTAGTTCACGCGCCAGCCACGGAAATGGCGCCAGGCTTCCTCGCTCGTCCGCTCAATTGGGAAACCGGTCTCCCGCACCAGCTGCACCGCGTAGGCGAACTCCTCGTAGGTGAGCTGGAGCTCTCCCTCCGGTGACGGGTCGGCGTCGAATTCCCAGTGCAGCACCTCGGCGATGCGACGAAGGGCCGTGAAGCCCATCCGCAGGCACATCCTCGCCTCGGAAGGCGCATCGGTCGGGCACAACGACAGGTGCATTGCAGCGGCGTCCAGCACGGCGAGCAGCGACAGGATCCACGAGAAGCCGGGCTCCGGAGAGCGGAACCAAAGCAGCACAGGATAGGAGATGTGGCTCTCGGCGAGATCCGCAGCCCAGAGCTCCCAGTCGCCGTAGAGGGCGGGCAGCGCGTCGGTGATCCTGACGAGCTGGTGGCGCATGAGGACCTCAGGACCCCACGCCGGCACGCCGGCGCGGCTCTCCATCAAGGTGACCAGCGACTCGCGACGGTTGAAAGCCTGGTAGATCGCGGGCAGATACCCGATCTGGAGCGCGATGGCGATGGCCCCGGTGGCACCCGCGATCACGACGATGACATCGTTCCCGCTCGCGCTCGCGTGCACCAGGCCGACGGAGAACAAGGAGGCGCCCGACTCGCTGATACCGCCTTGGAATGACCGCGTCCAGGGCCACTGCATCAGGCCATAGCCGAGGATGTACAACCCGAGGAACACCGCGAGCTGCGCGATCAGCGTCACCGGGCCGACCCCGGCCAGAAGACCGTCCTTGCGAGCAAAGCTGCGGGCAGGGCGGGCCACCAACAGCAAGCCGTGGCGCACGGCCCTGCCGATGAGAAGTGGCATGGCCTGGAACCTCGAGCCTCCACGCGGGAGCACGAAAGTGGTGACCAGGCTCGCCGTGGCGAACACCACGACGATCACACCGAGCACGAAGCCAACCCAGAGCATGGGCCATGTTTCCTACACGATCAATCTCTCCGGCGCCAAGGCGCCAGCTGCGTCCGGGTCTCCGGGGTGTCCGGGGCCCCGTGGCGCCAGCAGGGACGCTCTCTCGGGCAGATCAGCCGGGTGCCCTGGCTTGGCGAGTGTCTACGAGTCCCCTGGGCGGTTCGCGTTCGGGCCTTGGGCCCTTACCTCCTCGACGCGGGTGAACGCGGCTCGGAGCTCGTCGATCCACGCAGCTTCGTTTCTCCCGACCAGCTCGACGCACCAGGCGAGCGCCTCGCTCCTGCTTCGTGCGATCCCGGCGTCGATGAGCGTGTCGAGGACCAGGCGCTGTGACATCCGCAACCGCGTCATGACCGGCACGTTGGCCGTCGTGAACAAGCGAGTGGTGCCGCCGGCGGTGGCGCCCCAGGAGACGAAACGTCCGAAACGGGCCTGTGCCTCCTCGGCGATGCGGATCCTCTGGTCTCTCGTCTCCTCACGGAACCGTTCGATCCGCGCCTCGGAGGCGGTCGCCGCCGCCTCCTCTGTGGCGCCTTGTCCCAGTTCAACTGCGCTGAGAGGGCCGACGACGAGAACCTCGTCGTTGTCGACGGTCACCTCGGGAGCCCCGACGAAGAAGTCGTCAGGAACACGACCCGTGAACCAGGCCTTCATCTCCGCTCGCTGCTCGGCGGAGGGCCGCTCCTCGGGCCCGGAGCCCCACCGGCCCCGCGTCCACCGGGGCCCGGGACCCCGACGTCCCCCGCGCAGACGGGGGTCCTGCTGATGTCCTTGATGAGTCATGAATGAAGATTACATCATTACTTGTCAGTTTGCAATGCTCTGCAGGCATGGGCCTTCTGCCCCTTCCGGCTCTCCGTAAGCGAGTACTGCCAAACCTCAGGCGTCGACGGCATCGGTCACCACGAAGGCGAGGCTCGTGCAGCCCACCGCCCCTCTTCCCTTGTCAAGGTCATGGCCAAGCCGAAGCAGTGCTCCATCGAGCGCTCCGTCAAGACCTCCTCGATCGGGCCTATCGCCACCACTTCACCTGCTCGCAGCAAGAGCGCGTGGGATGTCGTGGCGGGCAGCTCCTCGAGGTTGTGGCTCACGTGCACCGTCGTCGGAGAATTCGGCGAGCGCGCCAGTGCCGTGAGCGCAAGGACAAGAGCCTCGCGTCCGGGAAGGTCCATGCCCGCGCAGGGCTCGTCCAGCAACAACAGCGGATGCTCGACGAACAGCGAACGGGCGAGCAGGATCCGCTGGCGCTCGCCCTGGGAACAAGCGCCGAACGCACGATCTGCGAGTCCCGCACATCCGAGCGCTGCGAGGATCTGCAGGCCGCGCACCCGATCTGCCTCGTCGCTCGATACCCACCACGGCGCCAGGACTCCGCGCCCGCCGGTCAGCACGATCCCGAGCGCGGCCGCGCTCGGAGGGAGCCGGTCGGCCACCGCGTGGCTCACGACACCGATGCACGAGCGAACCTGCCGGAGGTCGCACGCGCCAAGACGGGCGCCGAGCACGACCGCCGTCCCTGAGGAAGGATGACGCTCGGCACCGAGCAAGCGCAGAAGAGTGGTCTTCCCCGCTCCGTTCGCGCCCAGCACCGCCCAGTGCTCGCCCTTGCGGATCGCGAGCGACACCGGTCCGAGCAGGCGCCGGCCATCAGGAGTCGTGATGGTCACGCGGTCGAGCAGCGCCGCGAAAGCCGCGGCGGACTCTGCGTCGGGCATTTCCTCGGCCGACGAGGGCGTCATGCAGGCTTGTCGCAGTGGACCACGACGACGGCGCAAGGTGCGTGCCGGACCACATGCTCAGAGACCGAGCCGAGGAGCATGCCCGCGAACGCGCCGTGACCGTGGCTGCCTACGACGAGGAGATCCGCGCCCCTTGCGGCAGCCAACAGGACAGGGGCGGCGTGGCCCTCCTCGACGACTCGCCCCACCTGAATCTCGGGAGTGTCTCCGAGCGTGTCGGCGATCGCTTCGTCGAGAACGTGTTTCGCGACGGCCTCCGGGTCGTAGTCGACCGGGAACAGGGGAGCCCAGCCGGTGCCGGTCGAGACCTCCCAGGTCGTCACGACCCGCAACGTCGCTCCCGTCAGACGCGCCTGGCGCGCAGACCACCTGAGGGCCTGGAGCGACGGCTCGGAACCATCGACACCGACAACGATGAATCGCTCGTGCTTCTCCTCAGTTTCGCTCATCTGGCTTGCCTTCCCGCCGCGGAATCCTTCCTCATGTTCTATCCGCGTTGGTGGCCCCGCCGTCAGGCCGAAGGTCCCGAAGTCTCCGAGACGACGTCCACTTCTACTTCGTCGCCGGTTCGGGATGAAGCGTTCCGACCCTCTCCTGGCTGATCCGACGGCCCTGAGCTGCTCGGCTCTGTCCGGGAACATCATGATGCTCAATATGGTTGAGTGTGGAAGGCTCAAGACTGAGAGGAAGACCGACTGGTGTCAAAGACTCAACAGCTTCCGGTACTGCCACTCTCCGATGTAGTCGTGCTGCCGGGCATGGTCGTGCCGGTCGCCCTCGACGACGCGGAGCGACAGGCGGTGATCGACGCAGCCAAGGCGGGAGGCGACGACAGCGTTCTGCTCGTCCCCCGACTCGACGGCGAGTACGCCCCGGTCGGCGTTGTCGCGACGATCGAGCAGCTCGGAAAGCTGCCCGGCGGCGAGTCGGCCGCAGTGCTGCGGGCGATGACCCGCGCACGTGTCGGCTCCGGAGTGACCGGGCCGGGGTCGGCGCTCTGGGTCGAGGCCGAGATCCTGGACGAGGTTCTCGGGGGCGAAAGCGTGGGTGAGCTCTCGCGTGAGTACAAGAACGTCGTCGTCTCGATTCTGCAGCAGCGGGGCGCCTGGCAGGTCATCGACTCCGTCCAGCGCATCTCGGAGCCCGGCGAGCTGACCGACATGGCGGGCTACGCGCCCTATCTGTCCAATGAGCAGAAGCTCTGGCTGCTCGAGACCGCCGACGTCGAGCAACGCCTGGCGAAGTTGATCGAGTGGAGTCGGGAACACCTCGCCGAGCTCGATGTCGCCGAGCGCATCCGCAGCGACGTGCATGATGGCATGGAGAAGAGTCAGCGCGAGTTCCTGCTGCGCCAGCAACTTGCCGCGATCCGCAAGGAGCTCGGCGAAGGCGAGCCTGACGGTGCTGATGACTATCGCACCCGCGTGGAGGCCGCCGAGCTGCCCGAGAAGGTCCTCGAGGCCGCAGTGCGCGAGGTCGGACGGCTCGAGCGCGCGAGCGAACAGGGCCCCGAGGCGGGCTGGATCCGCACGTGGCTGGACACGGTGCTCGAGC
Source organism: Acidimicrobiaceae bacterium (assembly GCA_003139355.1). Lineage (GTDB taxonomy): Bacteria > Actinomycetota > Acidimicrobiia > Acidimicrobiales > Bog-793 > Fen-455. Next base: position 25,522 of record PLIM01000092.1, read on the forward strand.
TGCCGTGGAACCTTCGTACCGATGACAACAACGACATCAATGGCGCGCGCGAGGTGCTGGACGCAGACCACGAGGGCCTCGAAGACGTGAAGGACAGGATGGTCGAGTACCTCGCCGTCCGGAGCCGCCGCCAGGCTCGCGGACTCGCTGTCGTGGGCGGTCGCGGGTCCGGGGCCGTGCTCGCTCTAGTCGGCCCCCCGGGGGTCGGCAAGACCTCGCTCGGCGAGTCCGTCGCCCGGGCTTTGGGGCGCAAGTTCGTTCGCGTGTCGCTCGGTGGGGTGAGTGACGAGGCCGAGATCCGAGGCCACCGTCGCACCTATGTCGGCGCGCTCCCGGGACGCATCGTGCGGGCGGTCCGTGAAGCCGGATCGATGAACCCGGTTGTGCTGCTCGACGAGATCGACAAGCTCGGCAGCGACTACCGGGGCGACCCGACCTCCGCTCTGCTCGAAGTGCTCGACCCGGCACAGAACCACACCTTCCGCGACCACTATCTCGAGATAGAGCTCGACTTGTCGGACGTGCTCTTCCTGGCCACGGCGAACGTGGCGGACACGATCCCCGCGGCGCTGCTCGACCGCATGGAGCTCGTCCGCCTCGACGGCTACACCGAGGACGAGAAGGTCGCGATCGCTCGCAACCACCTCGTGCCACGGCAGATCGACCTGGCCGGGCTCGCTCCCGACGAGGTCGGCATCGACGAGGAGGCCCTCCGGGTCGTCGCGACCGAGTACACCCACGAGGCCGGGGTTCGCCAGCTCGAACGGGCGATCGCAAGGATCCTGCGGAAAGTGACAACGCGTCTCGCCGGCGGCTTTGAGGGCACGCCCGTCGAGATCGGGGCGAAGGACTTGAAGGAGCTCCTCGGTCGCCCCCGTTTCGCACCCGAGTCGGCCGAGCGGACCGACGTTGCAGGCGTTGCAACCGGCTTGGCCGTCACCGGCTCCGGTGGCGACGTGCTCTTCATCGAGGCGACCGTCATGGCGGGCGAGCCGCGTCTTGTCCTCACCGGCCAACTCGGCGACGTCATGAAGGAGTCCGCTCAGATTGCTCTCTCCTACCTGCGCTCGCATTCGGACGCCCTCGGTATCGACACCGAACGGCTTGCCAACGGTGCTATCCACTTGCACGTGCCGGCGGGCGCGGTGCCGAAGGACGGGCCATCCGCGGGCGTCACGATGGTTGCGGCCCTGGCATCTCTCGCCTCCGGTCGACCGGTGCGCTCCGAGGTGGGCATGACCGGGGAGGTCACCTTGAACGGTCGGGTTCTCCCGATCGGCGGAGTGAAGCAGAAGCTGCTGGCCGCTCATCGTGCCGGACTGAGGGAGGTCTTCCTCCCGGCCCGCAACGGCCCCGACCTGGACGACGTCCCGGCCAACGTCCTGGACGGCCTCACCTTGCACCTGGTGACCGACGTCGCCGAGCTCGTCGCCTCGGCTCTCGAGCCTGCGACGGAGCTGGCCTCGTCGGGGTCGGCCGCGGCATGATCGCCCGTGGCGTGACCGGCCGTGGCGTGACGTCGCCTCGGGCGAGCGACTCGGGTGGGTACGCGACATGAGGGCCTGGTCGCTGGACCACACCGCACCGGCAGCCGAGCACTCTTTGCGCCTCGTCGACCGCGACATTCCCGAGCCAGGCCCGAGCGAGATTCTCGTCAAGGTGCACGCATGCGGCGTATGCCGTACCGATCTGCACCTCGCGGAGGGTGACCTTTCCCCTCGCCGCCCTGGCGTCGTGCCGGGCCATGAGGTCGTCGGCCACCTGGCAGGACAGGGCGGGGACGCACGACGCTTCGCCCAGGGCGAGCGCGTCGGGATCGCGTGGTTGCGCTCGACGTGCGGCGTGTGCCGGTTCTGCGTGCGCGGCGACGAGAACCTGTGCGCCAAGCCCCTCTTCACGGGTTGGGACGCCGACGGCGGCTACGCCGAGTACGCGGTCGTGGACGAGCAGTATGCCTACCGGATCCCGGATGTGTTCTCCGACCTCGAAGCCGCCCCATTGCTCTGCGCCGGCATCATCGGCTATCGCGCTCTCCGGCGGACGGGCCTGTGGCCAGGCGGCCGGCTCGGCATCTACGGCTTCGGCGGTTCGGCGCATCTGACGGCCCAGGTGGCCCTTTACCAGGGCGCGACGGTGCACGTGATGACAAGGGCGCAGGACGCTCGGGAGCTGGCGCTCTCGCTCGGGTGCGCGTCTGCCCAGGGAGCCGACGATCCGCCCCCAGAGCCACTCGATGCGGCCATCCTCTTTGCCCCGGTCGGGACCCTCGTCCTCCCGGCCATGGCAGCTCTCGACCGTGGCGGCCGGCTCGCGGTCGCCGGCATCCACCTCTCCGACATTCCCTCGCTCAATTACGACGCCCATCTCTTCGAGGAGCGAGAGCTCGTCAGCGTGACTGCTAACACCAGGCGCGACGGCGAGGAGTTCTTGGCGCTTGCCGCCGAGATACCGATCCGGCCCACGACCACGGAGTACCCCTTCGAGAAGGCCGCCGACGCACTCGAGGACCTGGCCCGGGACGCCGTGAACGGTGCCGCCGTCATCAGTGTCTCGAGCGACGTCTCGGGCGGTACCTGAACGGGTCGGCGGTCACGTCCACATCGCCCACTTCGACGCTTGTTCCGCAGGTCGATGTGAGCGCTGGGCCGACTACGTGAACGAGCGCCAATGAGAGCGCTAACATCACGCCCGTGCTGCATCCTCGAAGCTGGACCAGACCAGTGGGTGCAAGTCCCGCCCGGGCGATTGACAGAGAGCCCGGTAGTAGGCCCGGCTCCGGCACCGGCGTGCGACAACCTCAAAGCCAGTCATCGGCTGCGGCCAAGCCGCCCGAGCGGTGGCAACACATCGTCGTTGGGCTCCATGGGCGTGACTGCGCCGGCTTGAGCCGGCGTTGTGCACAGGTGAGGTGGCGCAGTCATGTCTCCGAGACCGTCGGTGAGCCGCATGCGGGAGAACCGCTCGTCCTGATCGAAAGGGGGATGGGGCCACGGACCTGCTTGCAGGCTCTGCACCCCTGACTGCCAATGGCTGAGTCGGCCTGTGCGATAGGGATCGACTTCGGCACCGCGTCGGCGCGTACCCTGCTGCTCGACCTGTCCTCGGGCGAAGAGCTGGCCCTCTGCGAACTTGCGTACGCCCATGGCGTGATCGATGACACGCTACCGGAGACGGGTGAGCACCTCCCGGCGGACTGGGCCTTGCACGACCCCGATGACTACGTGGCTGCCCTGGAAGACGGGGTCTCAAATGTCCTCGGACAGCTGCCCGGGGCCGCACCGCACGTGGTGGGCATCGGCGTGGACGCCACTTCCTGCACAGTGCTACCGGTGACGGCCAAAGGCGTGCCGCTGTGCACACTGCCGGCGTGGCGCCGCCGGCCGCACGCCTGGCCCAAGCTGTGGAAGCACCATGCCGCCCAGCACGTTGCGGACCGGCTCAACGAGGTGGCCGCCGAGCGGGGGGAACCCTTCCTGGCCCGTTACGGGGGCCGCATCTCCTCGGAGTGGTACTTTCCCAAGCTGATCGAGCTCTGGCTGGAGGACCGGGAGGTCTATGACGCCACGGCCGCCTTCGTGGAGGTGACCGACTGGCTGGTGTGGCACCTCTGCGGGCACGAGCACCGTTCGGCCTGCCCGGCGGCGTACAAGGCGCTGTGGTCGCAGGCCCAAGGCGTACCCGGGGCCGCCTTCTTCCAGGCCGCGTACCCTGGCTTCTCCCACCCGGAGGAAAAGCTGGGGCAGGTCTTCTACCCCCTGGGCAGCAGTGCCGGCCACCTGAGGGCGGACCTTGCCCGAAGGTTGCGCCTGCCGGAGAACGTCGCTGTGGCGGTCGGCAACGTCGACTCCTTCGTGTCGTTCCCGGGCGCCGGGGCCGAGGGCAGCGGCACCTACGTCATGGTCATCGGGACCTCCATCTGCGACTTGGTGGTGCACCCTGAAGAGATCGCCCTGGAGGGCATCACCGGCGTGGCCAAAGACGGCATCCTCCCAGGCCTCTACGGCTACGAGGCGGGTCAGCCGGCCACGGGTGACATGCTCGGCTGGTTCGCAGAGAGCCTGGCCAATGCCGGCACCGCCGGCTCTGTGGGCAGCCGTCTCGGCGAGCTCGAACGGGGCGCTGCCGCTCTCGCCCCAGCCCAGAGCGGGCTGGTCGCCCTCGACTGGTGGAACGGCAACCGCAGCGTCCTCGCCGACGCGGACCTGTCGGGGGTGCTCGCCGGGCTCACACTGCAGACCGGCGCTGCGGACATCTACCGGGCCCTGCTCGAGTCGATCGCCTTCGGGAACAAGGCGATCATGGACAACTTCACCGCTGGAGGCCTGGAGCTGGAAGACATCGTCGCCTGTGGCGGCATCGCCGAGAAGAGCCCGCTGCTCATGCGGCTGATCGCGGATGTGTCCGGCCTCCCTGTGAGGGTGCCGGCCTCCTCGCAAGTCCCGGCCAGAGGCTCTGCGCTCTTTGGTGCCGTGGCGGCGGGGCCGGTGGCGAGCGGCTTCGCCGGTGCCGCCCAAGCGGCAAGGGCGCTGCAACCAGGCACGGCCCGCACCTATTTCCCTGACCAAGGTGCCACAGCGACCTACGAGCAGGTGTACCGCATCTTCAAGAACCTGCACGACACCCTGGGGCGAAGCCAGGCGGCTTGGCTACATGACCTCAAGCAACTAAGGCGCCAGGCCTCAGCCGGCCGGGTGGACTCGATCAACGAGGCGAAGTGACAACACCCAAGTGACCAGGAATCGGGCTGCTCGGGAGTTATGTTAGCGATCCCAGCGTGGGTTGCACGGGCACGGCCGAGTCCTGGCCCGGTGTGGCCGACTACGTGAAGGGAGGCGACCAGGTGGCGCGGGCGAGTGATCCTGGCGTCGAGACCCCGCGACCGGGCTATGGCGCCGCCGCCGGGCGAGACACTGCTTCGTTTCCCGAGGTGACCTCCCGGAGCTCCAGATCGGCGCGCCGGCCGCCGGCCATGACCGACGTGGCCAAGCTCGCCGGTGTCTCCCCCCAGACCGTCTCTCGGGCGCTGAGCCAACATGCCAGCGTGAGCCCGATGACCCGGGCCCGCGTGCTCGCCGCCGCCGACGGGCTCGGGTACCGTCTCAACACAGCCGCCCGGACCTTGGCGACCGGACACTCCAGGACCCTCGGGGTCGTCGCCTTCAACAGCACCTTTTTCGGCCCGGTGTCCACCCTGCACGGCATCGAGCAGGCGGCACGCGTCGCCGGCTACTTCATCAGCGTCGTGAGCCTGCGCTCCATCGATCGCCACTCTGTGGCTGACGCCGTGGGCCGCCTGAACGACCAGGTGGTGGAAGGCATCGTCGTGATCGCTCCCCTCACCTCGGCCGCGGAAGCATTGGAGAACCTGCCCACCGACATGCCTGTGGTCGTGGTGGAAGGCGACCCCAATGCCGGCCTGGCCGCGGTCACCGTCGACCAGGCCGCAGGGGCCCGGGCGGCCACGAGCTACCTCCTGTCCACCGGGCACCAGAACGTCTTCCACGTGAAGGGGCCTCCGGAGTGGCAGGAGGCCCAGGGGCGACTCTCGGGTTGGCGCTCGGCGCTGGAGGAAGTGGGCGCAGAGGTCGTGCCACCGTTGTCCGGCGACTGGACTGCCCGTTCCGGGTACCAGGCCGGCCAGGTGCTGGCGAGGGTTCCCGAGGTCACGGCCATCTTCGCCGCAAATGACCAGATGGCCCTGGGGGTGCTCCTGGCTCTGCACGAGCACAACCGCCGGGTGCCCGAGGACGTGAGCGTGGTCGGCTTCGACAACATCCCCGACTCGGCCTACTTCATGCCCCCGCTGACCACCGTGCGCCAGGACTTCGACCAGGTGGGGAGGACTTCATTGAGGTTGCTCCTGGACCAGATCAACTCGGGGGCGCGCAGCGTCGAGCGCGTGATGATCCAGTCCGAGCTCGTAGTCCGCCAGAGCACCCTGGGCACCCCGGAGGCATCGTAGTGTTCGAGCACCGCTTCTGACTGGGGTCAGAAGTGAGCGCTAACAATGTGCGGCCCTGACCGGAGGACTTGGCACCACGGTGAGCACTAACCTCACAGAGAGCGCTCCCCTCTCATCCTCGGAGGCCCCGGGCACCCGCTAGG
>PLIM01000112.1 GCA_003139355.1 Acidimicrobiaceae bacterium
GTCTCCCCGGCCCTGTCGGAGGCCAAACGGAGTCGCCTCGCCGAGGCGCAGTCTCGCCCGCCCGAGCTGGTGGTCGTCTCCGCCGTCGGCGACTTCACCTGCCCGCAGTGCTCGGGGAGCGACGACCTTCTCATCATGGAGGGTGAGGGGCCGCTCTGCATGGACTGCGCCGACCTCGGCCACCTCGTCTTCCTGCCACGCGGCGATGCCGCGCTCACCCGCCGGGCGAAGAGAGCGAGCGGCCTGTCCGCCGTGGTCGTACGCTTCAGCCGAGCCCGCAAGCGCTATGAGCGCCAGGGCCTCCTCGTCGAGCCCGAGGCGCTCGAGCAGGCGGAGCTCGAATGCCTGGAGGACAACGACGTACGGCTCCGCCGTCGCGTGCGCGACGAGCAACGGCGGGGTGGCGAAGACCGGGACCTGCATGTCCGCTTCGCCGCGTCGATCGCGGAGCTCTTCCCGGGCTGTCCCCCCGAGCGGGCCGAGGCCATCGCCGCGCACGCAGCGTCAAGGGGTAGCGGCCGTGTCGGTCGCAGCGCCGCCGGTCGTGCCCTCGACCCCGAAGCGGTCACCCTCGCCGTCGTCTCCTCTGTGCGTCATCGTGACACCAGGTACGACCTGCTGTTGATGTCGGGGGTCGAACGCGCCGAGGCCCGGGCCCAGGTACGCTCCGACGTCGAGCGCGTCCTCGATGAGTGGCGCTCGGTCGTATCGAACACGGGCGGCTGATCGCTCGCGTCAGCCTTCCTGCGTCGTTGTCGGCCCGGCCACGACCCGCTGGTAATGACCGATCCGGAGCTCGGTCGGCGGCGTTTTGCCCCCGCCCACTCACCCACATGCCGGTCCGTAGTCGTCGTTCCGCGCTGGCTCAGCTGGTCCGTGGGCGGTGCTCGGCGCCGCTGTTCTGGCTCGAGTGGGCTCGTCTACGAGCGTTTCATCCGGCGGCTTGGCCGGGATCTTCGAGCCCGACAGCTCGTTTCATGGCGTCTCGAAGTTGGCCTGCATCGAGTTGCTGGAGAGCATTTGCGAGGCCTTCGTCGGCGATGAGGGTTGTGGTCTCACCAATCGTGATCGCAACGCTTTGCGGGGTGGGGCTGGCGTCGCTGGTGTCGGACAGGTTTGTCGCATCCAGCGCCGCGGTGACCGCTTCTAGGGCTATCCCCAGGCTGGTGAGGGCACGGGCGGCCTGGCTGTCGGTGTCGGCCAGCATCGAAGTGAGGAGGTGACCGGTGGTCATCGGGGTCTGGCCGGTCTGACGGCGAGCCCGGTCAAGGGCTGACTGGAGGCCTGAGGAGCGCATGGGAGGTCCTGAGGTGGCTCCAGCGAGCATTTCTGTGAGCCGGTTGTGGACCTCGGCGGTGCTGACGCCGAGCAGGTCGTCAAGAGACTGGCTTCGTGTCTCGGCTTCCTGTTGCACGCCGAAGAAGAGGTGCTCGGTCCCGATGTAGTTATGACCAAGGGCCAAGGCCGCGCGCAGCGAGAGTTCGAGACACTTCTTGGCCTCGACGCTGAAGGGCACCCTGTCCACTTTCTTGGCCGATGCCTTGCTCTGGGTTCGGGACGAGACGATCTGGCGCAGTGTGGCACCGTCAACACCTGCCTGGGCCATGGCGTTGGCGGCCATACCCTCGCCTTGTTGCAACCCGAGCAGAAGGTGGTCGGGGTTGATCTGGGGGTGGCCCATTTCTCGGGCGGCGTCCTGTGCCAGGACGATGACTCGGCGGGCTCGGGGAGTGAATCTCTCGAACATGCTGCTACTGTAGGAGCCATGTCAAGTCCCTATCAGATGATAGGGCGGCCCGGAGTGGTCCGGCAAGGGTGGTGATGACAGGGTGGACCAGGCCGCAGACGAGACGACCGGCGACGAGTGGGATCGCCTCCTAAGTGACTTGGCCAACCAACCCGTTGAGGAAGGCTGGGTCACCTTGGAAGAGGCGGTGGCCGCCACCGGGGTGTCACGCTCGACCCTCCGGTCGTGGTATCGCTCCGGGCGCATCCCGGCGCGGATGGTTGCCGGCGTACATGGACCGCAGCGCATCGTTCCGCTCGCCGCGGTCATCGATCGGGCGCTGGGGTCAACGCGGTCGCGCCGCCAACTCGAACAGGCACGGTCCCTCCAGGCCGAAGTGGAGGAACTGCGCGATCGCCTTGACCGAGTCGAGCGGCACTTAGGACTGACCTAGCGGCACACACCGTCGGTCCGCCTAGTTCCCCGCCAAGCCAAGACGAGGCAGGGATAGGCCTTTGACGAAGTTCAGGGCGCACATATCGACGCCGGCAGGTCTTGCTGTGCACCGACTCGCAACGGCGTTAGGAGCGCCTGCCGGGCGGATCACCCGAACAGTCGATCGGGCGCGCCGTCCTGGTTCGCCATTGCTTCTCCGCGCCAATACCGATGGATCTGGGCTGCGGAATAGTTCAACCATCTTCGAACAGCTGGCGGGCCCCGTGGCTCGCGCGATGTCGGAAGGCGAGCCCGACCGGTCGACAGGGCGCGCTGCGCACCTCTTCGCCGACCAGATCGATGCCCGCCTCGACGGCCCGCAATATGGTGCTGTCCGTGACCGATCCCGACATCGGCTTCCCTGAGGCCAACCCCGACGATCGAGAGCTGCTCCTGGCCTGGCTTGGTTACCTGCGAGGCGCTGTACTGCGGAAGGCCGCGGGCATAAGCGAAGATCAGGCCGATTGGACGCCCGACGGGAGGCTGATCTCGATCAAGGGAGTCCTGAACCACCTGACCAGAGTCGAATGGCGCTGGATCGATGGCGGCATGTTCGGCGAGGAGGTGACCAGGGAGGAGGCCGAGTTCAGGCCCGGCCCGGAGCTGAGCATCGAAGCCGCCCTGACCGTCTACCGCAAGCGGGGCGAGGCCACCGACGCTGCAGTCCGGGCGATGTCACTCACGGAGCCTTGCCGCGGATGGGGAGGCCAAGGCAAGGATCTGCGTTGGGTGCTGCTCCACCTGATCAACGAGACTGCTCGGCACGCGGGACACGCCGACGCGACGCGAGAGCTGCTCGACGGCACCACGGGGGAGTGACGTTCTGGGCCGCCCGGTCAACACGCCGACCCGTCGATTCGTGGTCTTGGTGCCTCTGCGTTTCCAGGTGTCGGGGCGACATTCTGCTCTCGCGCGTAAGCGCAAGCCTTCGCAAACGCCGCGCGTAACCTTCCTTTCGTGACAAGTCCAGAGGTTTTCACCGTCACGGGTTCGATCGCGATCGCCGGTACGGCCTCATGTCTGCTGACACTCGTCGTTCTCCACGTGCTTCCGACCGGACTCTCGCCCCTCACGAATCCAGTGAGCCAATACGGGATCACGTCCTACCGGCTCGGTTATCGGGTTCAGACAATCGCGATGGGAATCGCCGCCATCGCTGCAGCAATCGGAATCTCCAAGCTCAGTATCCGTGGTGGTCCGCTCGTTGTTGTCCTCCTCGTGATCTTCGGTGCCGCGCGTCTCGCCATCAGTTGGTTCCCAATGGACGTTCCCGGCGCAGCACGCACCGAGCCCGGCCGCCGGCACGGAGTGCTCGCGCTCGCGGCGTTCGGAGGCGCCACTCTCGCTGCACTGCGGCTCGGGACCGATCTCAGTGGATCGAACGTATGGGTGCAGGCGCGCTGGCCGATCGCCGGGCTCGGGATTGCGATGCTCGTAAGCCTGCTCTCGATGGGTGCAACCCGGCGAAGCGAATCGATGCGCCACTATTTCGGCCTCGTGGAGAGAGCCTTCTACGCAGGAACGATTGGCTTCTTGTTCGTCGTGGCGATCGAGCTGGTCNNGATCTGGGCGGGTCAGGAGCTCGGCTCAGAGCGTGATTCGGGGCGTCGTTATGCGCTTGTTTCCGCGTGAATTCCGATCGGGTGATGGCTTCGCGAGTCCCACAGTGTTCGCGATTGTTAGCCGACCTACTCCGGCACGTGCAGTGCGGCTGGGCGCAAGCAGCGCGTTGCCCGGGCCTCCGGATGAACAGGATGGACGCTGATGCGCCGACCGCTATCTGCCGGTGCGCTCGCGGTGC
>PLIM01000074.1 GCA_003139355.1 Acidimicrobiaceae bacterium
GCCTCGAGGCGATCTCGAACGGGGTCGCGACCTTCCGCCCACCCGAGGGCCGCAATGCCCGCCGGGTGCTCGTCATCATGTCGACGATCCTCGGCTTCCTCGTGCTCGGGGTCTCGCTGCTCGCCCACGTCACCCACGCCGTTCCCTACTTGTATGGCACCCCGACGGTGCTCTCCCAGGAGGCGCAGTACGTCTTCGGCTCGGCCTGGTTCGGGAGGTTCGGGTACTTCTTCGTGCAAGGCGCCACGATGCTGATTCTCTACACGGGCGCCAATACGAGCTTCAACGGGTTCCCTAACCTTGCCAGCTTCGTAGCGGAGGACTCCTTCCTTCCGCGCCAGCTCACCCGCCGCGGCCACCGGCTCGTGTTCTCGAACGGGATCATCATCCTCACAATCGCCGCCGAGGCGCTCCTCATCGGGACCGACGCCCAGGTGAGCGTCCTGGTCGGCGTCTACGCGGTCGGCGTCTTCACCGGCTTCACCATGGCCGGTGCCGGCATGGCCAAGCACCACCTCCGCTTGCGCGAGAAGGGATGGAGGTACAAGCTCGTCATCAACGGCTTTGCCTCGGTGCTTTCGCTCAGCGTCGTCCTGATCTTCGTCATCGTGAAGTTCCGCGAAGGCGTCTGGATCGTCGTCGTGCTGTTCGTCATTCTCGTCCCCACCCTGATCCGGCTCCACAAGCAGTACGACGAGGAGCGCAAGGAGCTGGAGGAGAACGTCAGCTACGCCGCCGTGGCCCCAGTCCTTCGTCGCCACGTCGTTCTCGTGTTCGTCGACCGGCTGGACCTCGCGGACGCCCGCGCCCTGCAGTACGCCCGGACGCTCAACCCGGACGAGCTCCGGGCGGTGCACTTCGTGCTGGACAGTTCGAGGGCGACCGAGCTCGAGGATCAATGGGCCGGGCTCGGCCTCTCGCGCTTTCCTCTTGACCTCATCGAATGCCCCGACCGTCGCCTGGGCAGGGCCTCGATGGAACTGATCGCCGAGGTGGCGGCCGATGGCCAGACCGAGGTCAGCGTGCTCCTGCCCCACCGCGTCTACGCGGGAGCATGGCAACGGGTGCTGCACGACCGCACGTCTGACCGCATCGCCGCACTCGTCGGCCAGTTGCCGAACGTGAATGCGACGATCGTGCCCTTCCAGCTCGGGAAGCGCCGGAGGCAATTGGTCCCCTGGAAGACGGGAGGAGAGAGAGGGTCGGCGGCGCTGCACGACGCCGAGTTCGGCACGATCGAGCCGAGCCGGGCGGCGCGCGAAGCGGGAGCAAAGACGGCGGCCGAGCGTGTCGCCGGCTTCCGGAGCGCCTCCACGTCAGGTCTCGCTGCCGGCGCCATTCCGATCGGTGACCTGCGCCCTCGTCAGCGTGCCCGGGTCGCGGGGCGGATCCGGACGGTGCGCGTCCAGCCGCGGGCCGGTGTTCCGTCGCTCGAATGCACGATCGCCGACGGAACCGGCCAGCTGATGGCCGTGTTCCAAGGCCGCCGGCGCGTGGCCGGCATCGAGCCGGGAGCCCTCGTCGTGGCCGAGGGCATGGTGGCCACCCGTGGCCGCAGCGCTGGAATGGTGAACCCCCTCTACTGGATCATCTCGACCCCCGAGCCCGCTGAGGCGCCTTTGCCAGGAGGTCACGGGCACGATGCAGGCGGGGCCGGTCACAGTTAGCCGTCGGTCCACGGAGGGCCACCGCCCACCTGTTGATCCCGATCGGCGCCGGGCGAGGCGAGCAGCACTGCCTGGCAGCAATTAGTAACTGTGCGAGCAATTGCACAGTTTGTGTCTGTCCGTCGCCTACCGTATTCTCCGACCCGACCCGACCTAACCAAAGGAGCAAGTAGTGCCTCCCCATCTTTTCGCGGCTGGCGGCTATCAGGCCTTCGTGCTCGGTGGGACCGAGCGAGTCTGGCTGGTGTTCGCTCTTGGAACGGGCGTGGTGGCGATCGCAACCGCCCTCTACCTGATGCGCGGCGTGCTCGCCGCTGACACTGGCACCGACAAGATGCGCGAGATCGCGGCCGCCATCCAAGAAGGCGCCCGCGCTTTCCTGCGCCGCCAGTTCAAGACGATCGCGATCATCGTCATCCCGCTGTTCGTGCTCGTGTTCTTCACCGCGACCAAGGTCGTCCGTCCTGACGGGACGGTGGCACTGACGTTCCTGCAGTCCGGCTTTGCCCGTGCGATCGCCTTCCTCTGCGGCGCGATCTTCTCTGGGATGACGGGGTTCATCGGCATGAGCCTGTCGGTGCGTGGCAACGTCCGGACGGCGGCCGCGGCGCGCGAGGGAAAGCTGCCGCCTGCGCTCAGGGTCGCCTTCCGCACCGGGGGGATCACCGGCCTGCTCTGTGTCGGCCTCGGCCTCATCGGTGCGACGACGATCGTGTTCATCTTCCAGAACAGCGCCACAGCCGTGCTGGTCGGCTTCGGGTTCGGTGCGTCGCTGATCGCCCTGTTCATGCGTGTCGGCGGCGGCATCTTCACCAAGGCCGCCGATGTCGGGGCCGACCTCGTCGGCAAGGTCGAGGCGGGAATCCCCGAGGACGACCCTCGTAACGCCGCCACGATCGCAGACAACGTCGGCGACAACGTCGGCGACTGCGCCGGGATGGCGGCCGACCTCTTCGAGTCCTACGAGATCACGATCATCGCCTCGTTGATCCTCGGCTACTCCGCGTTCAAGTCTCTCCACCTGCCACCTGCGCGCGGCCTGCTCTACCCGCTCATCGTCGCCGGTATCGGGATACTCACCTCGGCGTTCGGCATCCTGGTCGTGCGTGCGCGCGAGCGCGACAAGTCAGCGATGGCCCCGATCAACCGTGGCTTCCGGGCCGGTACCGTGCTAACCCTCGTCGGGGCGTTTCTCGTGGCGCAGTTCTACGTCCACGACTTGAAGGTCTTCTGGGCCGTGCTCATCGGCATCGTGCTCGCGAACGTGGCGAGCCTGATCACCGAGCAGTTCACCTCGACCGAGAGGGGCCCGGTGCAGCAGATCGCGGACGCGACCCGCACCGGCCCGGCGACAACAGTGCTGGCCGGCATCTCGATCGGCCTCGAGTCGAGCGTGTGGGCGATCATCGCCATCGTGGTGGCGATCGCGAGCGCGGTCGCGCTGGGTGGCGGCAAGCTGACCGTCTCGCTCTACCTGGTGGCGCTCGTGGGCATCGGCATGCTTTCCACGACGGGGATGATCATCTCGGAGGACTCCTTCGGCCCGGTCTCGGACAACGCGGCCGGGATTGCCGAGATGTCCGGTGAGTTCACGGGCGAGGCCGAGCGGGTCATGGTGAGCCTCGACGCCGTAGGCAACACCACCAAGGCGATCACCAAGGGAGTCGCGATCGGCTCTGCGGTCATCGCCGCGGTCGCCCTGTTCTCCTCGTTCATCGAGACCATCGGCAACCAGTTGCCACAGCTGAAGCAGGTCACGGGCGACGCGTTGTTCCACAACCCGCTCACTCAGATCAACGTCGCGGTCCCGACGACGTTCATCGGTCTGCTGATCGGCGGGTCGATCGCCTTCCTCTTCTCGTCGCTTGCCATTCGAGCCGTCGGCCGCTCGGCGGGGACGGTCGTCTACGAGGTGCGCCGTCAGTTCCGCGAGCACCCCGGGATCATGGACTACACCGAGAAGCCGGAATATGGCCGGGTCATCTCCATTTGCACCGCGGCCTCTCAGCGCGAGCTCGCGACCCCCGCCTTGCTGGCGGTTCTCTCGCCGGTGATCGTCGGGTTCGGGATCAACTACATCGCGCTCGGCGCGTTCCTCACCGGCACGATCCTGACGGGCCAGCTGATGGCGAACTTCCTCTCGAACTCCGGCGGCGCCTTCGACAACGCCAAGAAGTACATAGAGGACGGCCATCTCGGCGGGAAAGGGTCGGAGTCGCACAAGGCGGCAGTCATCGGAGACACCGTCGGTGATCCCTTCAAGGACACCGCAGGCCCGGCGCTGAACCCGCTCATCAAGGTGATGAACCTTGTGTCGCTCCTCATCTTGCCGGCGGTGATCACGCTCCGGCACCATGACGCCGCGCGTTTCTCCGTCGCAGCGGCTGCCCTCGTGGTCCTGCTGGTCTCGATCGCCTTCTCGAAGCGCTCGACAACCATGGCCGAGCCCGAGGCGGCAGTGCCTGCGGCGGCGCACTTGAACCAGGGACTCGAGCCCGAGGCGACGGTGCCGGCCGCGGCGCTCGTGAACCAGGGACCCGAGGACGAGACCGGCGACAGCACCGACGATGGCGCCGTCGGTTCCTAACCCGCAACGGGCCGGCGCAACCCCGGCCGGCCGCACCTAGAGGGACGAGCTCTAATGCCAAAGCCACTGGTGATCGTCGAGTCGCCCGCGAAGGCGAAGACCATCGCCGGCTATCTCGGTGGTGACTACGTCGTCGAGTCCTCGATCGGCCACATACGCGACCTCCCGCGATCGGCGGCGGACGTGCCGGCTGCGTTCAAGGCCGAGCCATGGGCTCGTCTCGGCGTCGACGTGGACAACGACTTCAAGCCGCTGTATGTCGTGTCGCGCGAGAAACGGGAACAGGTCGCGAAGCTCCGCCGCCTCGTCGGCGCAGCGAGCGAGGTCTATCTCGCGACCGACGAGGACCGTGAGGGCGAGTCGATCGCGTGGCACCTTGCCGAGGTGCTCTCGCCCCGGGTCCCGGTGTTGAGGATGGTGTTCCACGAGATCACGCCAACCGCCATCCGGGCCGCCATCGAGCACCCCCGCGAGCTCGACCGTCGCCTCGTCGATGCCCAAGAGGCGCGGCGAATCCTCGATCGACTCTACGGGTACGAGGTCTCACCGGTGCTCTGGCGCAAGGTCGCCAAGGGCCTCTCCGCCGGCCGGGTGCAAAGCGTCGCCACTCGGATCGTCGTCGAGCGCGAGCGCGAGCGCATGCGGTTCCGCTCCGCCAGTTGGTACAGCGTGGAGGGCCGCTTCTCCGCCGAGTCGCAGCCCTTTGCCGCGCGCCTGGTGGAGATCGGCGATCGCCAGGTCGCGACGGGCGAGGACTTCAGCCAGGCGGGGACGCTCATCTCACCTGACGAGGTCGTCCTCCTCGACGAGCCAGGATCCCTTGGCCTGGTCGCGGCCCTGGCCGGCGCCGGGTTCGAGGTCGCGAGCGTTGAGGAGCGCCCTTACCGGCGATCGCCGGCTGCTCCCTTCATCACCTCCACCCTCCAGCAGGAGGCCGCGCGCAAGCTGCGGTTCTCCGCGCAGCGGACCATGCAGGTCGCGCAGCGCCTGTACGAGCGGGGTTACATCACCTACATGCGGACCGACTCGACGACGCTGTCGGACACCGCCGTCAGAGCCGCTCGTGACCAGGCCCGAGCGCTCTATGGCGACAAGTCGGTCCCGCGCTCTCCCCGGATGTACCGAAACAGGGTGAAGAACGCGCAGGAGGCTCACGAGGCGATCCGGCCTGCTGGCGATCGCTTCCGCACGCCCTCTCAAGTCTCCGGCGAGCTCAGGGGTGAGGAGCGCAGGCTTTACGAGCTCGTCTGGCAGCGGACGGTTGCATCGCAGATGAACGATGCGACCGGCACGACCGTGCGGGCGCGCATCGAAGGGCGCACCCTGACTGAGTCGCTGGTTGCTCCGCCTGGAACCACCACGGTCTTCGTGGCGACGGGCACGGTCATCACCGATGCAGGGTTCCTGGCGGTGTACCGCGAGGACGAAGACGACAACGACGATGGCTGGAGTGAGCGTCGCGGCGACCAGGATGTCCGTCTGCCTCGGCTCGTCGCCGGGCGAGATCTCGACTGCGACGGCCTCGAGGTCGAGCAGCACGCAACCAAGCCGCCGGCGCGCTACACCGAGGCCTCGCTCGTTCGGCGCCTCGAGGAGCTCGGCGTCGGCCGGCCGTCGACCTACGCCAGCATCATCGGGACCATTCAAGACCGGGGTTACGTGTGGAAGAGAGGGACGGCGCTCGTCCCGTCCTTCACGGCCTTCGCCGTTGTCGGGCTGATGGAGGAACACTTCGCGAACCTCGTCGACTACGGGTTCACGGCCGCCATGGAGGACGATCTCGACGAGATCGCCTCGGGCAGCCAGGAACAGATTCCATGGCTCGAGCGCTTCTACTTTGGCGAGCACAGTCCGGGGGCTGTGCACCCCGCCAAGGCGCCTGGCCACCCGCTTGCGGTGGTCGGTGCCCACGGCCTGAAGGAGGCCGTGTCGACGCATCTCGACGAGATCGACGCCCGGGAGGTGAACTCGATCTCACTCGGCTCCGATGCAAGCGGGCGTGAGGTCGTCATCCGCGTCGGTCGCTACGGTCCGTACGTCCAGCGCGGCGAGGACCACGCCTCTGTGCCTGACGACCTGGCCCCGGACGAGCTCACCCTGGAGCGGGCCGCGGAGTTGCTCGGGCATCCCTCCTCAGATCGCGCCCTGGGCAACGACCCGATGACGGGCAAGGCGGTACTGGTGCGGGCGGGACGTTTCGGGCCGTACGTTCAGCTCGGGGAGGCGGCCGTCAAGACCGACAAACCGCGGACGGCGTCGTTGCTCAAGACGATGAGCGTGTCGGACATCACCCTCGAGCAGGCTCTGCAAGTCTTGCAGCTTCCACGGACGGTCGGCGCTGATCCGGAGACCGGTGAGGAGATCACCGCAGCCAACGGCCGATTCGGGCCGTTCATGAAACGAGGCTCCGAGACTCGCAGCCTCGAGACCGAGGACCAGCTGTTCACGGTGACCATCGAGGAGGCGCTCGCTCTGTTCGCTGCGCCCAAGAAGCGCCGCTACGGCCCTTCCGCCGCACCTCTCAGCGAGCTTGGCGCCGATCCGGAGTCAGGGTTGGCGATCGTGCTGCGATCGGGCCGGTTCGGACCCTATGTCAGCGACGGGACGACGAACGCCTCGCTGCGGCGTGGCGACGACCCGGACAACCTGACCCTCGAACGCGCAGTTGAGCTGATCGCGGATCGTCGCGCGGCGGGTCCGGCCAAACGACCGACGACCCGCAGGGCCACAGGTGCCAAGAAGGCCGGGGCGCGCAGGAAGGGCGTGGCCAAGAAAACCGGGGCCCGCAAGGCCACCGGCGCGGCCAAGAAGACCGGGGCCCGCAAGGCCACCGGCGCGGCCAAGAAGACCGGCGCCCGCAAGGCCACCGGCGTGGCCAAGAAGGCCGGCGCCCGCAAGGCCACCGGCGTTGCCAAGAAGGCCGGCGCCCGGAGAGCTCCAGGATCCGCGATCAGGACGGCGAGCCCCAAGTCAGCTTCTGAGCCAGACGACGACTGGTAGGGCGCTCGCTTTCCTGGGCTTGGTGCCAAGCGCTGGCGGCCGATCCGCTGAACGGCGGACGAGGGAAGGTTCCGGCCAACGACCTGAGGCGGCTTTCAACGGGCAGCCACATGGTCCCCGTGCCGGAAAACTCGGGCCGTTAGCTTTCGGACATGCCCGAAATCATCAACTATCGCCACCTAATCCACCCGCACACCAAGGCCGTGTTGGACGGCGTAGCACGACCGACAAGAACCAACGACCACCGCGTCAAGGGCAAGACCGGCTTCGCCCGGTTCAACGCGAAGGTCGGCCTGTTGATCACCCTCGGTGTCGGCACCATGATCTGCGCGTACATCTTCGCGATCGTCGCCCTCATCAGCCTGCCCTCAGCGATCAACAGCCACAACCTGACGATAATCATCGCCTGGATCAGCTCGAACTTCCTGCAGTTGGTGCTCTTGCCGATCATCATCGTCGGCCAGAACATCCAGGCGGCGGCGAGCGACAAGCGTGCCGAGGACACCTACAAGGATGCCGAGGCCGTCTTGCACGAGGCGATCGAGATCCAGAAGCACCTCCTTTCGCAAGACGAGGCCATCACCGAGGTGGTGAACGCGCTGAGAGGGATGACGCCGTCCCACGCCTGAGCGGCCCGTGCCACGGTGACACGACCTGCTGGCGCCGACGCCGGCGCCACGAGCAGCCGGGCGCCCGAGCGTGAGGCTCTAACGTTCGGGTCGTGGGTACTCAAGGCCGGCTTGTCGCGATCGAAGGCGGCGAAGGCGTCGGGAAGTCCACCCAGTCAGCGCTCCTCGCCACGGCGATCGGCGCCGAGCTGAGCAGGGAGCCGGGCGGGAGCCCGACCGCCGAACGAATTCGGGATCTGCTCCTCGACCGGTCGTTGGGCACGCTCGCGCCGAGGGCCGAGCTGTACCTGATGCTCGCCGCGCGCTGTGAGCATCTGAGTGCCCGGATCGAACCGGCGCTCGCCGCCGGCCGCCACGTCGTAGTCGACCGGTTCGCAGGCTCGACGCTCGCCTACCAGGGCGCCGGGCGCGGACTGCCGATCGAGGAGGTACGCCAGGCCTGCGATCTCGCGGCCGGCGGCAGATGGCCCGACCTGTCTGTTCTCTTGGATCTTCCGCCCGAGGTCGCAGAGCGTCGTCGGGCCGCGCAACAGGCGCAGCTTCCCGGTGTGAGCCCCGACCGGTTCGAAGCCGAGGAACCGGAGTTCCACCTGAGGGTCGGCGAGGGCTTCCGCAAGATCGCCGCGAACGACACTGCGCACTGGGTTGTCATCGACGGTTCTGGGTCCGCATCCGAAGTCGCCGCCGAGGTGCTCGGAGCTGTTCGGGCACGTCTCGGCATCGACGGTTCCTTGTGACCGCAGTCCAGGGCTCGACCCGTGCTCGCGTTCTCGACCGGGTCAAAGGCCAACCGGGAGCGGTACGACTTCTCCGCGGCTCGCTGGGCGCACCCCTGCACGCCTACCTCTTCGTCGGTCCGCCCGGCACCGGGCGCCGTGACGCGTCGATTGCCTTCGCTGCCGCGCTACTGTGCCCGAGCGGAGGCTGTGGCCAGTGCGCGTCGTGCCAGGAGGCCCTCGCCGGCCGACATCCTGATCTCGAGGTGATCGAACGTGCCGGCGCCTCGATCCTGGTCGATCAGGCGCGCGAAGTCGCACGCATGGCCTTGCGCACACCGAGGGCCGGCCCATACCAGGTCCTCGTCCTCGTCGACTTCGACCTCGTCGAGAAGGCCGCGCCGGCGTTGTTGAAGACTATCGAGGAGCCGCCGGACACGACCGTGATCATCCTCATCGCGGAGACGGTTCCCCGCTCGTTCGTCACGATTGCCAGCAGGTGCGTGCAGGTCCAGTTCAAGCCCCTCGCCGACGAAACCATCGTCGAGATCCTGATGGCCGAGGGCGTCGAGGTCGCGATCGCGACATCTGTCGCCGAAGCCGCGAGCGGGCGCCTGGACCGGGCCAGGCTGCTGGTGCGGGACCCGGGCTTTGCCGAGCGGCTGCAACGATGGAGAACCGTGCCGAGCCGGCTGGACGGGACCGGTGCGAGGGTTGCCGAGCTTGCCGACGAGTTGCTCGCTTCGGCCGCCGAGCCGCTCGAGGTGGTGCGTGGGCGTCAGGCCGAGGAGCTGGCCTTCCTCCAAGAGGAGGCCGAGCACCGGGGTGAGAGGGCCATCGCGGGCCGCGCAGCAGTCGAGGACCGCCACCGCCGGGAGCTGCGCCGCGTACGCACTGACGAGCTCCGCGCCGGGCTCGCCGTGCTCTCGTCGGTGTACCGGGAGCGCCTCGTCGCGCCGGAGGTCTCAGCGCAGCGCTTGGGGACCACCCTCGCCGCGATGGCGGCCATCGACGAGGCCGCATCGCGACTCAGTCGCAACGCCAACGAGACGATGCTGCTGCAGTGGCTGCTGTTGCACCTCGACACATGACCCGGGCCCGGCTACGCCTCCTTCGGCGAACACAAGCAATCGGGCTCACTGTGATGTCGTCTGCGAACCGTGGCTTCTCGGAGCCTCACGGCTTGGGCCGGACCTCGTAGCGCCTCTGCAGGAGAACCGGCAGCGCCGCGCGCACGGATCGGACCCGCTCGGGCGAAATCTCGGCGACCGCGACGCCGTCGGTCTCGCCGAGTCCGGCAAGCTCGACGCCCATCGGGTCGAGCACGAGACTGTGGCCGCAATATGCGGGGGGCGGCTGCGCAGCTGCAAGCAGATAACACGTGTTCTCGATCGCCCGCGCGTGGCACATCGTCGTCCAATGCTCTTGCTTGAGCGGCCCGGCGACCCATGCAGCAGACACGGCGAACACGGTGACGTCCTTGTCGGCCAATGCGCGAAACAGCTCAGGAAAACGCAGGTCGTAGCACGTCACGACGCCTACCATGAACTCGCCGAGCGGCAGCACCAACAACTCGTTGCCGTCGAATTGGCCTGGCACCAGGGAGTCCGACTCCTTGTGGCCCAGGGCGTCGTAGAGGTGGAGCTTCCGGTACCGGCCGAGGACCCCTGGCGCACCGACCGCCACGACCGTGTTGTGCACCCGCTGTTCACCAGGCACCTTCTCGAACATCCCGGCGATGGCGGTCACCCCGAGAGCGGACGCGGCCTCCGCCAGGGCGGTGACGAACGGCCCGTCGAGCGCCTCGGCCGCGCGGACGATCTCCGCGGCAGGCCGGTCGAGAGAGTACATCGCAGCCTCGGGCAGGACGACGAGCTCGGCACCGGCTTCAGCGGCATTCCTCATGAGACCGAGTGCCCGCGCGCGGTTTGCGGTCGCGTCGGGCTTGGACGCGAACTGGGCGACAGCGACCTTCACGAGAAGGCCTTGCCACTTGCCGCGGCAAGAGACGCATTCGCAGCACGCGGTCCCGTCTTGGCCACCTGCCCTCCCATCTCAAGTCTCGGGTGCATGCGCCGTCTCGCGCTGCACGTCCTTGCGAGTGAGGGCAAGGTAGGCGACGAGGCAGGCTATGACGACCGTGATCACCAGGCTGGTCCGCCCGTCGCCCCAGCCGAGACCGCTCGCACTTTGAGGCTTGCCCACCCAGTCGGCGAGCGATGCGCCGATCGGGCGGGTGACGACGTAGGCGAACCAGAAAGAGAGGATCGGGTTCCAGTCGAAGCGCCAGAAGCCGACGATGGGAACGGCGATCATCACGGCGAACAGCACTATCGAAAGCCCGTACCCCAGGTGGAACGTCGTCGCGGTCAGGTCTCCGACGGCAGTGCCGCACGCGAAGGTGGCGGCAACCGCGGCCCAGTAGAAGGCCTCTCGGCGCGGGGTGTCGATGGTATGGAACGAGAGCGTCTTCTCGGTCTTCTGCCAGGTCACGAACACCGCGACGAGCACGAAGGCATACAGCACACTGGACACGACGTAAGGGACGTCGAAGCGGACGTGGAGCACGTCAGCGGCCATTGTGCCGAAGACGCCGACCATCACGACCGCGAGCCAGTAGGTCCACGCGAGGTAGCGGCGCATCGAGAACTGGAGCACGAGCGCGGCCACGAAGCCGACGAACCCGAGGCCCACGGCGAAAACGGGGTTCATCGCATGAACGAGATAGTCCGAGGTCGCCTCCCCCATCGCAGTCGAGAGAGCCTTGATGACCCAGAAGTAAGCCGTGATCTCCGGGACCCGGACTGCGCCCCGGGACAGCAACGGTGAAGAACGAGTGCGTCGCGCCACGCAGGACAGCATGGCGCAGGTCTCACACCGGTCGCACGGCGCGAACCTTGCCCGAGCCGGCGCTAGTCGCCGAACACCTCGGGATTGACCGTGTTCGGAGGACGGCCGCCGGCCAGCACCTCGGCGACGGCGGAGGTCGCCAGTCGCGCCATCGCCGTGCGGGTCGCGAACGAGGCGCTGCCGATGTGTGGGAGGAGCACTGTTCTAGGTGCGGCGAGAAGCCGCGGATGGACAGTCGGTTCGTGCTCGTAGACATCGAGGCCGGCGGCGAACAGTCGCCCCGACTCGAGCGCGGCACCGAGGGCTTCTTCGTCGACAACCGGCCCCCGGGCTGTGTTGACGAGAACCGCGGTCGGCTTCATGAGCGCGAGCCTGCGGGTGTCGATCAGATGGCGTGTCTCCGGGGTGAGCGGCACGTGCAGGCTTACCACGTCTGCCTGCCGTAGCAGGTCGTCGAGCTCGACGACGCAGCCTTGGAGCCCAGTAGGGCGTCGGGCGTGATGGAGCACCCGCATCGAGAATCCCTCCGCGCGCCGGGCTACCGCCCGCCCGATACGGCCGTAGCCGACCAGGCCGAGGGTGGCTCCGTGCACGTCCTGGCCGAGATAGCCGTCGAACCGCCAATCGGTCCACCCGCCGTTCCTCAGGTCGCGTTCGGAATCCGAGAGCAGCCTGGACGCGGCCAGGATCAAGGCGAAGGCGAGATCTGCCGTCGTGTCGTCCAGCACACCGGGCGTGTTGCACACAGCGACGCCGGCGCGTGTTGCGGCCTCGACATCGAGGTTGTCATAGCCGACCGAGACGGTTGCGACGACTGCCAGGCGCGACGCGCAGGCGAGCACCGCCTCGGTGATTCGGTCTGTGAGCTGGCAGACGATCGCATCGACGTCCCGGGCCAAGTCGGCGACCTCGTCCGTGGTCAAAGGCACTCCGGAGCTCGGCATCACGAGCTCATGGCCCACGATCGGGCTCAGCGCGTCGTCGGGCAGTCGCGAGGTCAAAAGGATGCGGGCCATCGGGTATCGAGTCTCGCACGACGCACCGGGCGTCCGGGGCGAGGCATCCAGAGATCGACGCCAAGGGTGGGTGGTGAGGGCGCCGACGGCCGCGATGCGGCTCGCCGACACCCCCTCCACCGCGGCACCCAGCGCTTACCCCCCGGTGGCGCCGGGTACGGTCCTTCGCTGCGTATCGTCCAAATGAAGTGTTGATACCGTATTCGGCTCATGCCGGGCCGTCAACAGGTTGACTCGCCGGACCCCGGCCGCCGAAGCAGCTGTTCACGACGCCTCGCAGTGGTCGTGCTCGACAGTTCCTCCACCGGATCGTGGATGCCGGGGCGGCCTCGACGGAAAAGCTGGACCCTCAGGAGAACAACGGTTCGAGGGCGAGAATGGCCTCCAGGGCTTCGGGGGCGATCGGTTGCGAGAACAGGGACCCTTGGCCGAACTTGCACTGCTCGTTTTGAAGGCTTGCGAGCTGCCAGTCTTCCTCGATGCCATCAGCGAGCGTCTCGATCCCGAGCGTCCGGCCGAATTGCACAAGAGCGTGGATGGAGCTGATCGCTTCTGACGAGTCCGCCATCGCGGCGACGAACGATCGGTCGATCTTGAGGGCGTCGATCGGGAACTGGCGAAGATGGGCGAGCGATGAACAGCCGGTGCCGAAGTCGTCGACGGCGACGAGCACGCCAAGTTCCTTGAGCTCGCGAAGTCGCCGGCTCATGGTGTCGGTGTCCTTCATCAAGCTCGGCTCGGCGACATCGATGACGAGCGATCCGGGGTCGAGCGCCGTGACCGAAAGGGTCTCTCGGACCAGAGCGACGAAGCCCGCCGCCTCGAACTGATGCATCGAGACCTTGATCGACATCGTCAGGTGATGGCCGACCCGGTGCCACGCAGAGGCTCGCCGGCAGGCCTGCTTGAGCACCCACGACCCGACGGGGACGATCATCTCGGTCTCCTCCAGCACCGGGACGAAGGACTCAGGATCGACCATGCCCCTGACGGGATGCCGCCAGCGAAGAAGGGCCTCCACGCCGCACACGCCGACGCTGTCCAAGTCGAATATCGGTTGATAGAGAAGGAAGAACTGGTTTTCCTGGAGGGCTTCGCGCAGATCTGTCTCGAGCTCGAGCCGCTCCATCGCGGGTGTCTTCATCTCGGGCTTGAACCGGATGTGGCAGTTCCTTCCCCAAGCCTTGGCCTGACAGAGGGCGATTGCCGCATCGCGCAGGAGATCGTCCGGCTCATCCCGGTCATTTGTCGCGACGCCGATGCTTGCCGAGATCGACAGAGGAACGTCGTCGAATCCTTCGACTCGGAAGGGCTCCTTCAAGGCTTCCATCAGCCTCTCGGCGAGCAGTTCTGGCCCTCCAGAAAGTGACAGCCCCTCGGCCAGAATCGCGAACTCGTCCCCGCCGAGCCGCCCGACGGTGTCGCATGCCCTCATCACGCCCACGAGGCGTTCCCCCACCGCCTTCAACAGCTCGTCTCCGGCCTGCTGCCCAAGGTTTTCGTTGATGGACCTGAAGTTGTCCAGATCGACGAGGAAGGCGGCGATGAGCTGCCGATCTCGTTGAGATCGGAGCAGCATCTGCTGGAGGCGGTCGCGGACGAGTGTCTGATTCGGGAGACGGGTCAGAACGTCATACCCCAACTGATGACGACGTTGCGCCTCGGCAGGCTCGTGGAGCTGCTCGGCCTGCTTCTGGGCGGAAAGGTCGAGAATCACGCCATCTATCCAGAGTGGGTGCCCGTCGGGACCCGCGATAGCCCGGCCATGCTCAGTGACCCGTCTGGTCTCGCCGCTGGCGTGGACCAGGCGGTACTCGAGTGAGAACGAGACCCCTCGGCTGAGCGCCTCGCGGATCGCGCCGATCACGCGCGATCGATCCTCCGGACAGATGATCGATCGGAAGGACCGTGCATTGACCTTCGTGAACTCGCTCGCCGGGTAACCGGTCAGCACTTCGACGTGATCGCTGATGAAGCGCATCGTCCAAGGTTCGACGCATTCGCGGCGGTACACCGCAGCGGGGACGTGGACGACGAGGGACTTGAACTGCTCCTCGCTTTCGCGCTCGGCCTCCTTGGCGGTCAGCGGCAGAGCATTCGCCTCACGCGGCACGACTCGATTGAAGACTTTCACGGGACCACTCGCTGTCGCCCTACGAGCCCGAGGGCCAGGGGCACGGCCGTCTGTTTGGGCTGCAATGTCGCGGCCAGGCTGAAGATTGAGTAGACCTTCATCACAGGAATTGTCGGCGTCAACTTGCCGAACTTGACCACTTGGGCCGGCAGACGTTCCAGCTTCCGGGCCCGCTGCCGGACGCCGCCGGCTCGATCCGGGCCATGGGCGGCCCGCCTCGGCGCGCTTGGGTCGCCCGCGGGTGAGATCACCGGAATCGCCTTGTGTTCGGTCGGGGGCTGCCGGGGTCCTCAAGTCTTGTCGTCCCCTGGACGATGAACATATCGGGAACCTGAGAGGAGCTGGACCCTGGGCAAGAAGAAGGCGTTGGTGGGTGATCCTCACGAAGACTTCGAGCCTCCGGCCGAGCCCCGCGCAGAGGACCCGGCCGAGTCCCGCGCAGAGGACCCGGCCGAGGAGTCCCTCGGTCGCGTTGAGCAGGCTTCCGTCGGCAGCCAGCCAGACGGTCCGCGCCTTGCCGAAGCGCTCCGAGGTCTTAGGCAGCTGCCAGGGGACGGCTCGATTCGCGTCGCGTTCCAGCCGATCGTGGATCTCGCCTCGACGAACGTGATCGGGTACGAGGCACTGGCGCGCTTCCCCGGCGATCCGAGCATCTCGCCACGGGCATGGTTCGCCAAAGCCGCCGAGGTCGGGGTCCTGCTCGAGCTCGAGATGGCCGCCATCCGCGCTGCGCTCGAGCAACTCGAGCGACTGCCATCGGACGCATTCATCTCTGTCAACGTGTCTCCGGCGACGGCTGGTTCGGAACAGCTCCGGGCTGCCCTCGGTGAGGTCGACGGGTCGCGTGTCGTTCTCGAGATCAGCGAGAACGCCGCTGCTGACGGCTACGAAGAGGTCAGCGAAGCTGTCGGAGCTCTCCGTGCCACTGGGGTGAGAGTCGCCCTGGACGACACCGGATCGGGGACGGTGAGCTTCAGTAGCCTGTTCGACGTTCACGCAGACATCATCAAGATCGACATCGACGTCACCCACGGGATCGCTTCAGACCCGATGAAACAGGCGATGGCCTCCGCCCTCAAGTCGCTCGCAGACCGCTTGGGCGCGATGAGCCTCGCCGAAGGCATCGAGACCGAGGAAGAGCTCAACCTTCTGAGGGGCGTTGGCGTTCAGGCAGGTCAGGGGTACCTCTTTGGCCGTCCTGAATCGGTCGGCGACTAGGCTGCCGCCGCCAGCAACAAGTTCATGACCCGGCAACGGCGGCGGGCTCGTGAGCGTCAGGAGTGCTGCGAGTCGTATCTATTGCCTCGGGCGTTTCTTTCAAGTAATCATCTGCAAATAGGATCTTGATTGCCGCACCCGGGCATTGGAGCGATAGAAGAGGGCCGGTGGAAGGCAGCAGCTGGAATCAGTCACGAGCACCGCGAAGCCCGGGGCTTCCGGAGCTGACGCCGCGCGCGGAGACTTCGCTCGTGGGTTCAGAGGCCCATTTCACTATCTCGGTCCTTGCCGAGAAGACGGGCACGCCGGTACCGACCATTCATCACTACCGCCATCTCGGGCTCCTGCCCGAGGCGACCGAGCTCGCCTCCAACCGCTTCCTCTACGACGAGCGCCATGTCGAGGCGCTCAATGTCATCCACCTGCTTCGTGAGCAACGAAACCTGTCGCTCGAGACCATCCGCGAAGTACTGCCCGAGCTGCTCGCGTTCAACCGTGAGGGTGAGTTCAGCCCGGACTCCTGGGACGAGGTCATCGTCGCTTACCTGGAGCGGTCCGGGCCGGCCGCCGTCTCGGCCCGGCTTGTGGCCACCGCCCGGGAGGCATTCGCCCAGCACGGCTACACGGGAGTGAACGTCGCGGACATCTGCAGCGCCGCTGACGTCGCCAAGGGCACCTTTTATCGGCACTTCGACTCGAAAGAGGCGATCTTCCTTGCTGCGGCCCGTTCCACCGTCGAGGCCGTCGGCGAGCAGCTGGACGAGTTGCCCGCGCCGATGAGCGAGCCTCAGGCGATCGAGAGGCTGCAGCTCCTGCTCGGTCCCTTGGCCCCGCTCCTGCTCGAGGTGGCGACCGGGGAGCTCCGGCATCAACCGAATCTCGTGGGCGTCGTCGGTGTCATCGCCGCCGGCCTCGCCAGCCGCGTGGTGCCGAGGCTGCGCACGAGAGGCAAGGCCGCCAGACCAGCTGCCCGGCGAGTCGTCGACGCGGCCCTGGTCGGGCTGCTCCGCCCGACACTCGATTCAGCAACGACCTCGCAGTCTCCAGCCTCCTGATCGCCTGGTGAGCGCCTGAGCCCCGGGCGCTCAGGACCCGCAGGTCGCGCCCCGGATCCATCTCGGTATCGGGCGCTTGTGGGCACCCGGAGGCCAACTCGTGCTGGGACGTCTCTTGACGAAGGTGCCCGCGCACGTATAACAAAGGTGGACTGGTGGTCATCGGTACTACGCGAAGGAGTAGCCGATGGTGTCGATTGAGTCAGGGTGCTCCCTCGGAGGAGGCTTCGACGCGCCCGACAAGCTCGCCACGAAGGCACGAAACGAGAACTTCCCGATCGCCTCGCATCTGTTGCCCAGTGACGTCCGGGCGAACCTGATGGCGATCTACGGTTTCGCCCGCCTGGCCGACGACCTCGGTGACGAGGCAGAAGGCGATCGCATGGCGTTGTTGGACTGGCTCGAGACCGAGCTCGACCGTGCAGCCGCCGCCAACGCGACCCACCCGGTGCTCAAGCAGCTCACGCCGGTGATTCGGGGACTGGACTTGAGCCTGGACCCGTTTCGCTGCCTCATCGAGGCCAACCGGGTGGACCAGCGCGTGACTCGCTATCAGAGCTTCGATGACCTGGTGGAGTACTGCATGTTGTCTGCAGCGCCGGTGGGCCGGCTCGTGCTGGCGGTGTTCGGCGTCTCGTCGGCCGGGCGGATCGCGCTTTCGGACAAGGTCTGCATCGGCTTGCAGGTCGTCGAGCACCTTCAAGACATCGGAGAGGACGCGAGGCGAGGCCGCATCTATCTGCCGGCCGAGGACATGGAGCGCTTCGGGTGCAACGAAGCTGAACTGCTGGGGACCGACTCGTCTCCGGCGTTGCGACGTCTTGTCGCCATGGAGGTGCGGCGGGCGCGTAGTTTGCTTGCCGCCGGCGTGCCGCTTGCCGTGTCGCTCCGGTTTCGTCCCCGGGTGGCGGTCGTGGGCTTTGCTGCAGGCGGGATGGCCGCACTCGACTCCATCGACCGGGCCGGTAACGACGTGCTCAAGAGTCGCTGCCGTCCCCGGAAGCTCCGATTCGCGAGGCGTGCCTTTCATGGCTTGGTGGCGGCGAGCGTGAAGACAGGCAGCTCGTGAACACCGAGATCGCCTACGACTTCTGCGAGGCGGTCACCCACCGGGAGGCGAAGAACTTCGCATATGGCATCAGACTGCTTCGAAAGCCTGAGCGCCGGGCGCTGTCGGCGGTCTACGCACTGGCCCGGCGTATCGACGACATCGGAGACGGGCAGGCCGCGTCCGCGGACAAGCTCACTGGGCTCCAAGCCATTCGCAAGAGCATCGACCCGATCGATCAGCTGGCGGCCGACCCGGTGCTCGTGGCCGTGGCGGACGCGGCTCGCTTGTACTCCCTCCCGATGTCGTGCTTCGGCGAGATCATCGACGGCTGCGAGATGGACGTCACCGGTACGTCGTACGAGACGATCGACGACCTCGTCGGTTACTGCCGCAAGGTGGCGGGCTCGGTGGGCCGGCTTTCGCTCGCCGTGTTCGGGTCGCAGGATCTCGAGAGAGCGGCCCCTTTGGCGGATGCGCTGGGCGTGGCGCTCCAGCTCACGAACATCCTGCGGGATGTCGTCGAGGACCGCTGCGCCGGACGTGTGTACCTGCCGAGCGACGACGCCGAGTCTGTCGGCTGCACAACGGACCTCACGGGCCCAGCGCCGGAGATCGCCCGGCTCGTCGCGCTCGAGTGCGGTCGCGCGGACCAGTGGTTTGCCGAGGGGCTGCGGCTCTTGCCGTTGCTCGATGGCCGGAGCCGAGCTTGCGTCGCCGCCATGGCTGGGATCTACCGGCGCCTCCTGGACCGGATCAAGAGCGAGCCGATCGCTGTCACAGAAGGGCGCGTAGCGTTGCCGACCTGGGAGAAGGCGTTGGTCGCGGCGCGGAGCCTCGCCGGAGCACGACCATGAGCCCGGCTCGCATCGGCGTGATCGGGGGTGGCCTGGCGGGAATGGCCGCCGCGCTTGCTGCTGCGGACGGCGGAGCCGAGGTCGTGCTCTTCGAGCGGCGCCCGGTCCTCGGCGGTCTCACGTCGTCGATCCGGCACAACGGGCTCTGTTTCGACAATGGGCAGCACGTGTTCCTTCGCTGCTGCACTGCCTACCGGGGCTTTCTCGACCGCATCGGGGCGGCAGGCCAGGTGTTCCTGCAGGAGCGGCTCGACGTGCCGGTGCTCGCGCCGGACGGCTCGCGCGCCTCGATCAAGCGCT
Organism: Acidimicrobiaceae bacterium; assembly: GCA_003139355.1. Taxonomy (GTDB): domain Bacteria; phylum Actinomycetota; class Acidimicrobiia; order Acidimicrobiales; family Bog-793; genus Fen-455. The sequence continues at coordinate 19,078 of PLIM01000074.1, forward strand.
CGGCCCTGCCTGCCCCGCTGCACCTGGCGTGGTCACTCGGAAGGTACCGTCACCTCTCCGTGCGCGAACGAGTGCGGCTGGCATGTCCTGCGCTCGCGCTCCGGCGGCTCGACCCGGAAGACGCGTCACTCGACAGCGTCTCGTTCGGCGGCTGGCTCACCGACCATGGCCAGAACCAGCGGGCAGTCGACCGCCTCTGGAACCTGATCGCGTTGCCGACGCTCAATGTCCCAGCGGGGGATGTATCGCTCGGGCTCGCGGCGAAGGTCTTCCGGGCCGGCCTTCTCGACCGGTGCGACGGCGGCGACATCGGGTGGTCAGAAGTCCCGCTCGCCGAGCTTCACGGAGCCAACGCCGCACGAGCGATGGAAGTTGCGGGCGTCGAAGCGGTGCTTGCCAGCCCGGTCAGCACGATAGGTCGCTCGTCCCTCGGAGCCTTCAGCGTCAGCTCCGGTTCCAGGAGCGTGGTCGTCGACGCCGTGATCGTGGCTACGCCGCTACGTGTGTCGGCGAGGATCGGCGCGTTGATCGGACCGTTCGAGCTCGCCCGAGAGGCGGAGCGCCTCGGGACCTCTCCCATCGTCAATGTCCATCTGGTCCTCGACCGGAAGGTGACGGACCTCCCACTGGCTGCTTGTGTCGACTCGCCAGTCCAGTTCGTCTTCGACCGCACCGTCGCGAGCGGGGTGCGCTCGGGTCAGTGCCTGGTCATCTCGCTCTCAGCAGCGAACAGCTACATCGCCAGGAGCTCCCCCGAGCTCGTGAGCATGTTCCTCGACGCGCTGCGAGATCTGTTCCCCGCTGCGCGCCGGGCCCAGCTGGTCGATGCGGTCGTCACGCGGGAGAAGGCGGCCACGTTCCGGGCGGTTCCCGGCACCAGGTCTCTGCGGCCCCAGACCAGGACCGAGGTACCCGGCTTGTTCCTCGCCGGCGCCTGGTGCGACACGGGGTGGCCGGCGACGATGGAGGGTGCGGTTCGTGGCGGCCACCAGGCGGCTTCCCAGGCACTGGCGCTCCTCTCGGGCACGCTCGTGGGGGACCCGCGGCAGCTGGAAGCGGCCGGGACATGACGGCGGTCTCCTCTCCGGCAAGACGCGACAGCGCTCTGTGCGCGGCGGAGTCGTTGACGCGGGCGAGATCCCTGGTGGTCCCGGCCATGGACGCGGCCGTTCTCCGCCTTTGCCCCGCATTGAGGCCTGCAGTGTGCGCGCACCTCGCCGGGGGAGGCAAGTTCGTGCGCGCCGGGCTCACGCTCGCCTCGGCGGCCGCCGCCGGAGCCGAGGGGACCGCCGGCGTCGTCGGCGCGGTCGCCATCGAGCTCGTCCACAATTTCTCGCTCGTCCACGACGACATCATCGACGGCGATCTCGAACGGCGACACCGCCGGACTCTGTGGGCCGAGCACGGAGTAGGTCATGCCATCATCGCCGGCGACGCACTTGCGACCCTCGCGTTCCAGATACTGCTCGAGGAGCCGACCGCCGAGCGGGTCAGGGCCGCCGGGCGGCTCGCCGAGGCCACCCAGGCGATGATCGCCGGTCAGGCCGAGGACATGGCCTGCGAGCTCCAGGCTTCGTTGTCCGTCGAGGAATGCCTTCACATGGAAGCCGGCAAGACCGGCGCCCTGCTGTCCTGCGCTGCTGCCATCGGTGCAATCCTGGCCGGCGCCCCGGCGCCGACGGTCGACGCGCTGGCGGACTTCGGCCGTCATCTCGGCATCGCGTTCCAAGCCGTCGACGATGTGCTCGGCATCTGGGGCGAGCCGAGTGTCACCGGCAAGCCGGTCGGCAACGACCTGCGCCAGCACAAGAAGTCCCTGCCGATCGCGATAGCGCTCGCCCGGGGCGCCGACCTGCCCGCAGGACTCGGACCACTGCTGGAGCGTGACCTCACCGAAGCCGAAGTCGCCAAGGCGACGTTGCTCCTCGAGCAGTGCGGCGCACGCCAGGAGACACTGGCCATCGGAGAGCTACAGCTTCGTGCCGCGCTTGCATCTCTCGAGCGAGCTGCCCTGGTGCTCGGGCCCACTTCGGAGCTGGCGGCGATCGCCCGATACGTGACGGAAAGGGACCGATGAGCGCACGCGCCCGTCGCAAGGCGGCAGACGCAAGTGGTGTCGCGGGGTCGCCGTCGCCGGTGCGGCACGCGAACGACGAGGCCCAGGTGTGTCTCCGCAGAGCCATCGACGCCCTCGTCACACTTCAGCATCCGCAGGGTTGGTGGAAGGGCGAGCTCGAGACGAACGTCACCATGGACGCCGAGGATCTCCTGCTGCGCGAGTTCCTGGGCATTCGCACGCCCGAGCTGACAGCGTCGTCGGCGCGCTGGATCCGGTCGCGCCAGCGCGAGGACGGCACGTGGGCGAACTTCCACGGAGGCCCGCCCGAGCTCTCGACCACCGTCGAGGCCTACGTCGCGCTCCGGTTGGCTGGTGACCCGGTGGACTCTGCGCACCTGCGCCGCGCCGCGCTGTTCATCCAGAGCTCCGGTGGTGTCGAGCGCACTCGGGTCTTCACCCGGATCTGGCTGGCGTTGTTCGACCTGTGGCCATGGGCCGAGCTGCCCGTGGTCCCGCCGGAGTTGATCTTCCTGCCGAGTTTCGTCCCGCTGAACATCTACGACTTCGCCTGCTGGGCACGCCAGAGCGTGGTCGCGCTCACAGTGGTGAGCGCGCACCGGCCGGTTCACCGGCTGGGATTTGGCATCGACGAGCTCCGGAGTGGCCTCCCCGCGGCGGCCCCAGCAGCGCTCGGCACCTGGCCGGGCCGATTCCAGGCGCTCGACCGCGTCCTCAAGGTGTACCAGCGCCATCCGGTCAAGTTCCTCCGTCAGGCCGCCCTGGGGCGGGCTGAGCGTTGGATCGTGCAACATCAGGAGGCGGACGGTTCGTGGGGTGGCATCCAACCGCCCTGGGTGTACTCGTTGATCGCCCTGCGACTGCAGGGCTACGCGCTCGAGCACCCCGTGATGCGGGCGGGGATCGAGGGCCTCGACGGCTTCACGATCGAGGACGACGCCGGGAGGCGGATCGAGGCCTGCCAGTCACCGGTCTGGGACACGGCGCTCGCGGTCACGGCTCTTGCCGACGGCGGGCTCCCGCCCACCGATCCGGTGCTCCGCTCTGCGGCCCGCTACCTGCTCGCCGAGGAGATCTCGGTCCGGGGTGACTGGTCTGTCCGGCGTCCGGGCCTCGAGCCGGCCGGGTGGGCTTTCGAGTTCGCCAACGACAACTACCCCGACATCGACGACACCGCAGAGGTCGTGCTCGCGCTCGGCCGGGCCGATGAGCCGGCGGCCGGCGCGGTCGAGCGCGCGGTCGCCTGGATCGAGGCGATGCAGTGCAGGGACGGGGGCTGGGGGGCCTTCGACGTCGACAACACCCAGACGCTGTGCCGGGAGCTTCCCTTCTGTGACTTCGGGGAGCTGATCGATCCTCCGAGCGCAGACGTGACCGCCCACGTCGTCGAGATGTTGGCAAGGCTCGGAGGATCGCGAGACTCGGTCGATCGCGGCGTGGAATGGCTCCTCGGCGCGCAGGAGGAGGATGGGTCCTGGTTCGGGCGCTGGGGCGCCAACCACGTCTACGGCACCGGCGCCGCGGTCCCGGGGCTCGTCGCCGCCGGGCTGGGCATGGACCACCCCGCCGTAGGCCGGGCCGTCGCCTGGCTGGAAGGCCACCAGAACCCCGATGGCGGCTGGGGCGAGGACCTGCGCTCGTACCGGGACGACTCGCAACGCGGCCACGGGCCGTCGACGGCATCCCAGACGGCTTGGGCCCTGCTGGCGCTCTTGGCCGCGGGCGAGCGCTCAGGTGCGGCTCAGCGCGGCGTGGCGTTCCTCGTCGCAACCCAGTGCGAAGACGGCTCGTGGGACGAGCCGTGGTTCACCGGGACCGGATTCCCGGGCGACTTCTACATCAACTATCACCTGTACCGGCTCGTGTTCCCGGTGGCGGCCCTGGGGCGCTTCGTGAACGGAGAACCCCACGGCTGAGCTCAAGGTCCTGACGGCCCTTCGTGTCGAAGCCTTCGCCGTGGGCGGCGCCGACGTCATCATCGGCGCCGGGCCCGACCGTGCCCGGCGTGCCGGCGCCGAGCTCGCCGCGAAGCTCGACGCGGAGACGGCTGTTGCGCTGGTCGGCGTGGCCGGCGGTCTCTCGGCTGACCTGCACCCGGGGGACCTCGTCATCGCCAGCGAACTGCGGAACACCGAGTCGTCGGGATCGCTCGACCTCCCGGGCGGGTCGTTTCTCGCCGCCGAGTTCCGCCGTGCCGGCCTCGGCGTTCTCACGGGGCCGCTTGTCTCGTCGCCGCGATATGTGCGGGCTCGCGAGCGCGTGGAGCTCGCCGCCTCGGGCGCAGTGGCCGTTGACATGGAATCGGCCTGGGTCATGGGCTGTCTGCCCAACAACCCGCTTGCCGTCATACGCTCTATCTCAGACACCACCGAACGCGGGCCGGTGCTCGGTGGCGCCCGGGCACTCGGGTCACTGCTCGCGGTGCGCCGGCCGCTCGAACGCTGGGCACGCGCCTGCGGTGAGCATGAGGTGGTGCTCGCCTCACCCCGGTCCTTCTGCGCAGGCGTGGACCGCGCGATCGAGATCGTCGAGCGCGCACTTCAGCGCCACGGAGCGCCGGTCTACGTCCGCCGTCAGATCGTCCACAACCTGCACGTCGTCCGAGACCTCGAATCCAAGGGTGCCGTGTTCGTGGAGGAGATCGACGAAGTGCCGCTGCACGCGGTCGTGGTGTTGGCCGCGCACGGCGTGTCCCCGCTCGTCCGGCTACAGGCCGCCGAGCGCAGCGATCTCAAGGTCATCGACGCGACCTGCCCGCTGGTTGCCAAAGTGCACAGTGAGGCGCGTCGCTACGCGAGTCAGGACTACAACCTCGTCCTCATCGGCCACGCCGATCACGAGGAGGTCATCGGGACCTTGGGTGAGGCGCCGGACCGGTTTCAAGTCGTGGAGGGAGCGGACGACGTCGACCGGCTCGAGCTGGCGCCCGAGCCGCGCCGGCCGGTCGCGTACCTCACACAGACGACACTGGCCACTGACGAGACGGCCGAGATAGTGGAGGCACTGCGGCGCCGGTTCCCGCAGATCACCGCGCCCCCCGCAAACGACATCTGCTACGCCACACAGAACCGCCAGGATGCGGTCCGCCAGATTGCCCATCGATGCGATCTCATGCTCGTGGTGGGCTCCGCGAATTCGTCCAATTCCGCTCGCCTCGTGGAGGTGGCCCTGCGCGAAGGCTGCCGCGCCGAGCTGATCGAGGATGTCTCACAGCTCGAGCTGGGATGGCTTGCAGGCGTCACGAGCGTGGGGCTCACCGCCGGCGCGTCAGCTCCTGACCTCCTCGTCCAAGAAGTGCTCGACACTCTCGCCCTGCTCGGGCCGGTGCGCCTAAGCGAGGAGAGGACTGCAGAAGAATCCGTCCGTTTCTCTCTCCCGACACAGGTGCGTTGATGCCGATCCCTCTCCGTCAGAACATCCGAATCGGTGCCCACCTCGTTCGGCACCGCCTGAAGAAGACCAAGTACTACCCCTTCATCGTCGAGATCGAGCCGCTCTTCGCGTGCAACCTGTCGTGTCCCGGCTGCGGGAAGATCCAGCACCCGACCGAAGTCCTACGGCAGCGCCTATCGGTGGAGGACGTGATCGGGGCCGTCTCGGAGAGCGGCACGCCCATGGTGTCGATCGCCGGCGGCGAGCCACTGCTCCATCCCGACATCGAGCGCATGGTCACAGAGCTCTTGCGCCGCAAGATCTATGTCTACTTGTGCACCAATGCAGTGCTGTTGAGACGGCGCCTCGACCGCTTCAGCCCGTCCCACTACTTCTCCTGGGTCGTCCACCTGGACGGCACGCGTGAGCGGCACGACGCCGCGGTCAACAGAGCCGGCGTCTTCGACGAGGCCGTGGCTGCCATCCGCGAGGCGAAGTCGCGTGGCTTTCGCGTGACGACGAATTCGACGTTCTTCAACACCGACTCGCCGAATACGGTTCGTGACGTCCTCGACTTCTTGAACGACGACCTCGGCGTGGACGCGATGATGATCTCGCCCGCCTACGCTTACGAGAAGGCGCCCGATCAACAGCATTTCCTCGGGACCGACCAGACCCGCCAGCTGTTCAAGCAAGCGTTCGCCGACAAGCGGCGCAGGAAGTGGCGCCTCAACCACTCCCCGCTCTTCCTCGACTTCCTCGAAGGCAAGGTGGACTTCCAGTGCACGGCCTGGGGCATACCCAGCTACTCGGTCTTCGGCTGGCAGCGACCGTGCTACCTCATGGCCGACGGCTACGCGGCCAGCTACCAGGAGCTCGTCGAGACCACCGACTGGAGTGCCTATGGACGAGGGAGGGACCCGCGGTGCGCGAACTGCATGGCTCACTGCGGCTACGAGCCCTCGGCCGTCATCGCGAGCCTCGGCTCGTTCCGCCAATCGCTTCGCGCGCTCGTCAACACGCACTGATCGACATGAGCGTCATCACGGTCCCGGCCGACTCGGTGCTCGCAACGGCGGTCTCACCGGAGCGCCTCTGCGAGATGAGCTCCCGGGAGCTCGTCTCGCTCGTGGCGGAGATCCGCCAGTTCCTTGTCTCGAGCGTCTCGGCGACCGGGGGTCATCTGGGATCGAACCTCGGAGTCGTGGAGCTCACCGTCGCGCTTCACCGCGTGTTCTCGTCTCCCGACGACGCCATCGTGTGGGACACCGGTCACCAGGCCTACGTGCACAAGATCGTCACCGGCCGCCAGGACGGGTTCGCCGGCCTGCGCCAG
>PLIM01000018.1 GCA_003139355.1 Acidimicrobiaceae bacterium
TACGACAGCCGGGTCAACCTCCTTGGGCGCGAGCCCTCCGGCTGACGCAGCGCCCGGGTCGGGCAGTATCGGGTCATCTACTGGATCGACGAGAACGTACGGATTGTCCACGTCGGCCGGGTTGATCACCGAAACGACGTCTACCGTCCGACATAGGCCGGCCCAACCTGGCGCGCGAACGCTGCCTGCGCGGTTACTACGCGACCGAGTCTGGGACAATCACTTGTCTCGCCACAGCGACCTGGAGGCAGAGAGCCCGGAGGCGACTGAAAACTGTGCTGACCCCAAGGAGTTGATCATGGTCTTTGTAGCCATTCTCAAGAGAACATTGAAAGATGGCCAAACGTATGAAGACTTCCGTCGGGCCTGGTACCACAAGGTCGGCCTCGGTACGGAGAACAGGATGTTCACTGTGCTGAATGCAGCCAATCCACGCGAGATAGTCGTCATCGCCCTGACTGAGACAACCCTGGAACTGGCCAGTGACCTGCTCTCGATAGATGCCAACGAGCGCCGGGACAATCCCATGGCTGATGTCATTGAGCCAGAGATTGATCGCACCTTCGGCATTCTCATTTCCGAGGATGACTTCTCGGCAGCGGGTTCCATCGAACACAAACCGGCCACAGTCAACGGCAAAGAGATCGACATCGCAGAGGTCGCCAGATTCATCCAGGAGGGCACAAAGTTGCTAACTGATTCTCTGCGCGATCGGAACTAGGTTCTCCTCGAACAGTGGGGCGTGACCATCGCGAGTAGGTCCCAGTTTGGTCTCCGGGCATAGAGCAAGAGCGGCGCCCCGGGGCTTCGGCATTCAGGCCCTCATCGGTGAAGTCATCAACCTTGGTCTGCTCACTGAGAATTTGCGGTGATCCCTTGCGACTGCCCACTTCGTTTGCGCCCAGGCATGCTGCCCGGTAGGTCGGGGATAATGCTGACGAGAACGTTATGCAGCAGACCCCATGAAGTCCCTCGCCGCGAGCGCGAGGGAAGGCTTGGGCGAACGCACCGGGAGAGGGCACCGACGTCTCGGCGATGGCACCAGTGGCACGCACGCGGTGCCAGAACTCTTCCGGTGACCCCGGTGGGATCCTTTGGGCCTTCGGTGCCGAGTCGAACCTCGAGCGGCACAACGTCGATGTTGTATCTCGCGAGGAATCACGGGGGATACCGCTCACGCTGTCAGTCACCACCCGATGCCGGCCACCGCTTCCTCCAGATTGGCTCCTTGGAGCCAGATGGGGACCGCCGACTTCGCCTCTTAGGTCGGTGAGGCTGGTCAGTCGAGCCGCCCGCAGGTGAGCACTGTGTACGCCGGGGCCTTGAGCGCCAGCCGCAAACGTGCCCCTGCCGGCCGGTGTGGTCTCCTTCCACGACTGGCGGGATCTCGTGCCTCGAGCACAGTGGCGCCTTGTCATTCACGGCTTCATGGTCATCGATCTGTGCCGGCGCTCGCTAAGGTCTTCAGCATGACGATCAGGACCCGCACCCTCGGACGCACCGGAGCAGACGTGACCATCCTCGGCTACGGCGCCATGGAATTGCGGGGCCAGCCGTGGGGACCGGCGATCGCCGACGAGGACGCAGGCCAGCTCCTCAATGCGGTGCTTGACGAGGGCATCAACTTGATCGACACCTCGATCGACTACGGACGCAGCGAGGAGCTGATCGGGCAGTACCTGGTCAATCGCCGAGACGAGTACTTCCTCGCGTCAAAGTGCGGATGCCTCCTCGGCGACCCGCCCGCTGGTGCAACGCCGCCGTTCCCGCACGACTACAGCGTGGGCAACATCCGGGCGGGGCTCGAGCAGAGCCTTCGCAGGCTTAAGACCGACCGCCTCGATCTCTTGCAGGTCCACATATCGCCGAGCCGAGCCCAGATGGAGTCTGACGAGACCATCGAGATGCTCATGGCGCTTCGGGACGAAGACAAGATCCGTTTCCTCGGCATGTCCGGAACGCTTCCCAACCTGGCTGACCACATCGCCATGGGTGTCTTCGACGTCTTCCAGATCCCCTACTCGGCACTCCAGCGCGAGCACGAGGCGCTCATCGCCGAGGCGGTGGCGGCCGGGGCGGGCACTCTCATCCGAGGCGGCGTGGCCCGCGGCGCCCCGGCGGAGGACAAGGACTGGCGTCAGGGGCCGCTCGGGCTTGCCGAGGGTGAGGGCAAGCGCCGCTGGGAGCTGTCCGGAGTAGAGGACCTTCTCGGCAAGATGAGCCGCCTCGAGTTCGTCCTGCGCTTCACGCTCAGCCACCCAGCCCTGTCGAGCACAATCGTCGGTACGTCCGACATCAACCACCTCCGCTCCAACGTGGCTATCGCTAAGAAGGGTCCGCTGCCCGCTGACCTCTACGAAGAGGCCAAAGGGCGCCTGGACGTGGCGAACTCATAGCCTTGCCTCGGCCCGACCACGTCATGGTCGTGGCCGACATCGCCACGACATCCTGAGGCGTGTCGTCGACTGCCCATATGGATCTGGCGAACCGATGCAGAGGCGGGTGCGAACTACGAGTGCCCAGCAATCGCGTGTGGCTCGTAGGGCGTCTCGAGCTGCTCGATCTCATCGGCGGTCAGGTCCACTTCGACTGACGCCAGCGCGTCTTCAAGCTGTGGAAGCTTCGTCACCCCGACGATCGGCGCGGTCACGACCGACTTGGCGTGCAGCCATGCCAAGGCGATCTGCGCGCGGCTCAAGCCGCGCTTGGCGGCAATCTCAGCCACTTTCTCGACAATTGGCCGGTCGTGTTCGGAGTACAGCCGCTTTCCGAACTCGTCGGTGCCGCTGCGTTCGGTGACATCGTCCCAATCGCGTGTGAGCCGACCGCGCGCGAGTGGACTCCACGGAATGACGCCAATGCCTTCGTCCTGGCACAGCGGCAGCATCTCGCGCTCCTCCTCTCTGTAGAGGAGGTTGTAGTGATCTTGCATCGAGACGAACCTGGTCCAGCCGTTCTGCTCTGCGACGTGAAGCATCCTGGCGAACTGCCACGCGTACATCGAAGAGGCTCCGAGGTAGCGAGCCTTCCCGGATTTCACCACATCATGGAGCGCCTCGACGGTCTCCTCGATGGGCGTCGCCGGGTCGAAACGGTGGATCTGGTAGAGATCGACGTAGTCGGTCCCGAGCCGCGTGAGGCTCTTGTCGATCTCGCTCATGATCGCCTTGCGGGACAGCCCGCCTCCGTTCGGTCCCGGGCGCATCCGTCCATGAACCTTCGTCGCGAGCACGATTTCGTCGCGTGAACTGAAATCAGCGAGCGCCCGGCCAACGATCTCTTCGCTGCTGCCATCGGAGTACACATTTGCGGTGTCGAGGAAGTTGATGCCCGCCTCGAGAGCACGACGAAGGAGTACCCTCGCGGCGTCCTCGCCGAGACTCCAAGGATGATTGCCGCGCTCCGGCTCTCCAAAGCTCATACAGCCGAGGCAGATCCTTGAGACCTCCAGCCCCGTCGAGCCGAGCTTCACGTATTCCATCCAGGTTGCCTCCTCGATCGAGCAGCTGCGTGCGAAAGCATCTACACGCACACAAGAGTCACCCTAACGGCGGCGGTTCACTCCCGACCAACGCACGATCGTGGCCGTACAGAACCGTTCGTGTGCACGCCGGCCGGTGAGATCGCCTGCCGGGTCCGGCCTGCATCAGTCGTGAGTGCTGCTTTGCGGTCTTGACCAGCCTGCAACGCTCTGGCACATCTCTTGAGCACGTCATCGTCGGTGCGCCCACGGCAGTAACGCAAGGGCGGCGGTGGTGTCACAGGGCCGCTGTAGCGTTTTCTGCCATCGGATCACGTCTTTCGTGATCCCCTCCTGACCGCCAGCTCCGGGCTGTACCGGGGTGCTGGTGTCGTCTCTCGCCCCTGGCACGGGGCCGCTTCGTGTATCGCACCTGGCCAGAGCCTGGTCCTACGGTCTGCAAGCCCTGAAACTCTCCGGACTGCGTCCCTCGGGGCTATTCCGCTCGGCCTCTTTCTGACTGACCAGGTGCACCCATCGGCACCACACGGAGGACTCAGGAATGATGGCCAAGAACAACCACCCGGAACTCGTCGCCCAGCTGACAGAGGGGATCAGTACCCTCACGTCGTCCGAGGAATGGCAGCGCTACCTCGACTTCCAGAGCCGCTTTCACCACTACAGCTTTGGGAACGTTCTCCTCATTGCCGCCCAGTGCCACGAGGCAACTCGGGTGGCAGGCTTCAACGCCTGGCGGAAGCTCAATCGCTTCGTCCGCAAGGGTGAGAAGGCCATCTGGGTTCTCGCCCCCATGGTCTACAAGAACGCCGACGCCGAGGACGGCGAGAACGATCGGGTCATCCGAGGCTTCAAGTTCGTGCCTGTATTCGACATCGCTCAGACCGACGGCGAAGAGCTGCCGTCCATTTGCAACCGGCTCGAAGGTGACGATCCCAAAGGTCGCTACGCCCAGCTCGTGACGGTCGCTCAGTCTATCGGCTTCACGGTCGAAGTCCACGAATTCAACGGGAGCGCGAATGGCGACTGTTGCCACGCCGAACACCGCATACGGGTCGAGACGACCAACACACCCGCGCAGCGGGTGAAGACGCTTGCACACGAGCTGGCCCATGCCCTGCTCCACGAGAGCTACGACAACCGAGCGCTTGCCGAGTTGGAGGCTGAGTCCACGGCATACGTGGTCTGCCAGACGCTTGGGATCGACTCCGGTGACTACTCCTTCGGGTACGTCGCAACCTGGGCCGGTGATGGCGAGCAGGCGATCGCCGGAATCAGGGCATCTTGTGACCGCATTCAGAAGAGTGCAGCTGCCATCCTGCAGGCTCTCGAGCCCGTGGCTGACGACGAGGCCGCTTGAGACGCTTCGCTCCGGCATTTGTAGGAACGTGTGGTACTCGTCTTCGCGTACGGCATCGACTCGGCCGGCGCCGCGGCCCCGAAGCGCCCCGCAGGTACCCCCTCGACAGTCTTTCGTTTGAGGGGCTCGACAGCTCTGCCGTCTGGGCCTGGGACAGCTTGAGACCGTTCAGCCAGAAGGTCTCTTCGGCGAGCGCCGGCGGGGACAAACAGCCACTCAAGACGGCAAAACTTCGGGTTGCTGACTTGAAGTCTCAGCTTGGGAATTGGTCCGGGCCAAAACGCGGACCTGCACGTCAGCGGCCGTTTGCGCAGCTCAACCGCTATTTCCGGGGATCCGCGTGTGACCGCTTGAGTCCGGGATTTACTCCTGTTACGCGCCCGTTCGCGCGCCGATCGCGCATGAAAATGCGCTGACATCGATCTCGGTGACGGCGATAAGAAATCGCTCATCCTCCTCTCGAGGAGACACGGCAGCCGCCGCCGTACTGAGCAACATCGGTACAGATTGCGCAAGCTGCACCGCTCACCGACTCGATGGAGCGCCGTACCGATCGAGGTGTGCCGTCACCTCGATCTGTCGCTTGGGCCAGTAGCGTTCGAGCTCCTTGACCGCTGACTTCGGAACGCCCGACGGATCACTTGTCGCATCGGCGATCGCAGCTGGTCCAAGNNGTGCGCTTCTCCATCTCCATGAGGTCGTAGTAGTCGCGAAGTGCTCCACGTCTCGTGATGACACCGAGCTTCATCGCGAACAGGTCTGGGAGCGATGCGACAGGAATCCCTCCGACCATCGTGAGCGGCTCCAGGTTTGTCTCCTCGTCGGCGAGGAGGAACTGAAGCTTCGTGGCGCTGAACACCCCGTTCAGTGTCGATTCGGTGAGCGTCGACGCCAACCAACGATCAGAGTTGCTCAGCCGATCGTTGAGGTCCGTCAGGTCTACTGGGCTGGAAAGGTAAAAGTCCAAGTCCCGACTTTCTCGGTGCCCGATGTGCACGGCCACGGCGGTGCCGCCAACGAGGTACGCTGGCTCTGGGCGAAGGGGGACGATTGCTTCCCACGTGCCCGCAGTATCAGACGGCAGGATGGCCCTGACCTCGATTGGGATCAGCGTCACATCTGCCTGGCGAGGTTGAGGGCAAAGTCCTTCTGGCGGGGAGAGATCCCACGAGACCGTGACGCCCGCCGCAGATTCTCCTTCGAGATGGCTCCAGAGGCCAACCACGACAACCCTTGGAGGTCCAAAGAGCCGAGGATGCGCAGCGCGATGAACGCACCGTCACTGTCGAGGTTGAGTGACGAGCGGTCCACGTTCCAAAAGAGATGGTCGAGGTACTTGGGTGGAGATGTCGCAGCGTGGCCGGCGGCGGCTCGGGCGGGCAAGACGGTGCCGCGGACATCGGACTCGAGGGATCGCCACGCCGGCGATGACCAGTTGATCTCCCACAGCTCCACCTCTTTGACCGCGCCCTCGACAACTCGCCGGACCGGGTGGACGACGTACCCCTTGTTCTCTAGTCGGGCAAGGGCGCGCGAAGCGGTTGTCGGGCTGACTCCGGCGACTCGGGCCACTGCACGAGCAGATCGCAAGCCGAGCGAGTGTTGACGGAGCGCTGCGAGAACGAACAGCTCCTCTCGCCCGATATCTTCTCGATCTGGGGCGAAGCCAAGGTCGGCTCGCAAGCGTTTGAAGTCGCCATCGGTCAGCTTCCGCCGATGACCGTCGAGCGTCCCAATGCCGAGTCGCGACAGTGAACGATGGACCCTCGGGAGCGTCGTGTTCAATGCTTGTGCTGCCTCGGTCGTCGAGATAGTGCTGTCCATTTCGTTATCTATTGTACCCCTCGATTGCGCGAGGTGGGCCGCTTTGAAGCGTCGCCTGCAGCGCAGCCAAGAGGTCTGCCGCCTCCATCGAGTGACGTCGTGTCAAAAGGAGAACGTCGGCGAAGTCACGCTCCCGGGTCGTCGCTGCTCCCCTGTCGATCATCGTGACCAGTTTCTCGGCCATCACAGTCGCAATCGGGTAGCCCAGCAGGTGAAAGGACCCCTCGAGAAGGCCCGGATACTCGAGCTCCACCGGACCAGGAGTCACCGGATCTCCGACGTTCACGTCGATGCGTAGAACTGCCCGCGCTTGGCCAATGCGGGCCGGTGCCGACAGGCGCACCCCGGCGTAGAGCTCCCCATCCCTGATCACACGAGCGCGCAGTTGGTCAGCTTCGTAGCTCACGCCTCGTCGACAGCGATTTCCAGAACAGCACATACGAGTCGGACACGCTGTCCACGTCGTTCGCCACCTGTGCGTGGCGAGAATCCATCTGACCACGTCACGCTACGAGGCTGTACTCATGAATAGGGGGCCGCCGAGGATCTCGCAACTTCTCATGTCCGATCGCTTTCGTAAGTTCGTTTCGTTGTTCAAACGCCTCACCACGCCCGACGTGGGCTAAGGCCCGAGCATGCGGTCGGTGCAGGGCGGTCACGAACCGAGGTCGGCTGATCGACAACGATGCCGAGGGCTCTACTTGAGATCCCGCGAGCGACACGACATCCGGAACGGCCGATGGGCGGTCTCGCGGTTGAGGCTCTCAGAGGCCGAGTCCCG
>PLIM01000162.1 GCA_003139355.1 Acidimicrobiaceae bacterium
CAGGAAGGTTCCGCTAGCGCGGCAGATCTCTTGAGGCTTGCCTGCCCGCACCACGGAGCGAACCCGCTTCGTCAGCGATGCGGGCGAAGACGAGCAGCCCCTGGTTCGTCGGTCTCGTCGAGAGGACAACAACGGCCACGTCTGTTTGACCGACCAGCTCCTCGGCGTCGTTGACCACGACCATGTCGCCGTCGGGCAGGAAGCCAATCGCTTGCTGCGGCTGACGACCCGCTCGGATGAGGTCGACCTTCAGATGCTCTCCGGGGACGTGGTCCGGTGAAAGGTCGCTCACAAGGCTACGGAGATCGAGCACACGGGCGCCCGCCTCCTCTCGGCGCCGGGCCATCTCAACAGAGCACGTGACGACGCGAGCGTCGAGGCGATCGGCCAGTATGGCGACCTTCTCCTCTATCGAAGCTGCGGCGGGGACGTCACCCTGCACGAAGGTGACATTGACCCCGATGTTCCTGAGTGCGTCAATCGCCTCGAGCCCGCGTCGCGCGCGCCGGGACGCGACAGGATCTGGTCCTTCGGCCAACGTCGCAAGCTCGTCAGCGACAGGTTCGGGGATCAACAGCTCGGGACCGAACAAGCCTGTCCGTCCCAGGACAAGAAACGACCGGTCCATCACCGCAGATGTGTCCGCCAGGTCACTGCCAGTGGCAACGTCCTGGCGCGTCGACGTGAGGCGGCGCGCGACGCCGAGCGCGTCAGCGAGCTGGCGACCCTTGGCCATGCCCACCTTCAAGCCGAGTGTGCCGAGCACCCATGCCACTGCCGCGGTGATGAAGAAATCGAAGTTCTCTCGGATGAAGACGAACAGCGGGATGCAGATGACGACGCCGACCAGTAGGCCGATGCTGCCGAACAACATCCCTGCGAGCAACTCGGGGGCAGGAACATCCCGAAGCGATCGGGTCGCCTTACGCATGCCTCCGTGCGTCAGGCGACCGACGACGCCGCCGACCACGTAACCGACCAAGACCCCGATGGCAGCTCCGGTGGAGCGCCCCACCGCCGTGGCGGCGTAGTGGTTGCCGGCCGCGAGGCCAACGAGCGCGCCACAGACTGCGACGAGCAAGCGGAAGACCTCGACGAAGACCATCCCGCAGAGCGTAGGAGCATTCTCCGGGTCGGAGCACACCGGCCTGGTCGGCTTGGCCGCGGACGGGACGACGCCGCGTCGGGATCGACGGGAACTACGCTCGCGCCGTCATGGCCTCAACACGGCGTCCCACCGCCGCTCGCCNNCTCGCCTCGCCCTTTCCGTGTTTGCGAGCCTGCTCGGTGCGCTCGGCTGTGCAGGATGCGGGGTCTTCGGCACCGGGCCGACTACGACAACCCGGGCGCCGAGCCCGGCCCAGCTCCTCATTCCTGTCGAGCGGGCCGCAGTGACCAAGGCAGAGGCGGCGGTGGCGGTCAACTTGCCGACCGTCCCGGGCCGTCCTGCCCCGACGCTCCCGGCGGAGGCCTTCGTCCGGCCCCTCCGCGCCCACCAGGTCCTCGGCTTCCTCCCCTATTGGGAAGTCGGCAGCTTCACGCCGGACTACCAGGGCCTGACAACGCTCGCCTACTGGGCGGTGGGACTCGGCACCGGCGGCTCCATTGCTCACGGCGGGGAGGGGTACTCGACTCTCACGAGTGCTGCTCTGACCCTTGACATCGGCCAGGCTCACGCTGCGGGCGACCGTGTGCTGCTCACGGTCTTCTCGGAAGACCCTTCGGTTCTCCACTCGATCGCAGCACACCCTTCGGCTGCGGGTCCTCGGCTCGCCAGAAACGTCGCGACACTGCTTTCTGCCGGGGGCTTCGACGGCATCGATCTGGACCTCGAGGGCAACAGCACAGCTGACCGAGACGGATTCGTTCGCTTCGTGGCGTCGTTCTCGACAACGTTGAGGTCACTAGGCCCCACCTGGTCGATCATGTTGGACACCTATCCGACGTCTGCCCTGGACCCGTTGGGCTTCTTCGACGTCAAGGCGTTGATGCGATATGTCGACGAGCTCTTCGTCATGGCCTACGACATGCAGGACCCGGATGTGGCTTCGGCGACGGCACCGTTGACGAACGCCTCCTGGACCGACGCCATTACGCTCGCCGAATACGCGTCCGTTGTGCCTGCGCGGCGAATCGTGCTCGGCATTCCGCTCTACGGCTACGACTTCCCGTCAGCGAGCCGACTTGACGGAGCGGCAACCACGGGACCTCCGCTCGCTGTCACCTACGCGGCAATCGTGGCTGCGGGTCACGCGCCGAAATGGGACCCAGTGACCGAAACTCCCTGGACTGTGTTCAAGAGAGACGGGAAGTGGCACCAGACCTGGTTCGACGATCCGGTATCGATCGCCCTCAAGTCTGCGCTCGCCGCCCAATTCGACTGCGCAGGCGTCGGCGTCTGGGAGCTTGGGATGTCAGGCAACGACTCATCGATAACTGACGCACTTCTCGGTGGGAGTCCACCGCTGAAGCTCCCTCTCGCCAGAGGCTGAGGCTTCCGCTCATCAGCGGTGACACGATCAGCGAGCCGGTGGGCTCAGCTCTCCTCGCCACTCTCAGCCGTGATCAAGGCGATACGGCGTACGAGGCGAGACTTGCGCCGAGACGCCTGGTTGGCATGGATAACGCCCTTGGCTGCCGCTTTGTCGATGCGCTTCACGGCCTCGCGTAGGCGTTCGACCGAGTCCTCAGCGCCCGTCTCAGCGGCAAGAAGAGCGTTCTTCGTGCGCGTCTTCAGCTCCGAGCGCACGGCCTTGTTGCTGAGGCGGAGGCGCTCGTTCTGACGGTTCCGCTTGATTTGACTCTTGATATTCGCCATTCGTCCCTCGACGCGTACGGCCCGAGGCTCAGAGCCTCCGGGATCAACGAGAGTACCAGCTGACCGAACCGGACGGCACACCGGCTCGGAGATGGCACGATGGACGGTGTGGTCGCGCCCGAGGTCATTCGCAACTTCTCGATCATCAGCCATATCGACCATGGGAAGTCGACCCTGTCGGATCGCATCTTGGAGCTGACCAACGCGGTCGACCCCCGGGACATGAGAGCCCAGTATCTCGACTCGATGGACCTCGAACGCGAGCGCGGCATCACTATCAAGGCGCAGAACGTGCGCGTCCATTGGCGCGATTACGTGCTCCAGCTGATCGACACGCCTGGCCACGTCGACTTCGGCTACGAGGTCTCGAGAAGCCTTGCCGCCTGCGAGGGAGT
>PLIM01000084.1 GCA_003139355.1 Acidimicrobiaceae bacterium
GCTAACCGGCGAGCCGACGGAGAAACTCGATGGCGGCGTCGAAGGTTCCCGACGCGCTACCGAACGAGCGCACCTCGTCAGCCACCTCGGTGATCTCTTCCAGGAACGTCTCGTGGGCACCTTGGGCCGGGTCCTCGACCGTCGATTCGACGTAGAGGACGGCGAATCGCGCTCGGCGGTGGTCTGGCTTCTTGCGGAGGACCCGACCCATCCGCTGGATCATCTGACGTCGGGAGCGGCTGGCACCGACGATGACGGCAAGGTCCGCCTCGGGGACGTCGACGCCCTCGTCCAGCACCCGTGGTGCCGAGATCACCTGCAGATCACCTTCAGCAAAACGCCGGAGCACCTCGCGGCGGTCCGCGGTTGCGAGCCGCGAGTGAACGGACTCAGCCCGCAAGCCCAGAGCAGTCAGGGCCAGAGCGGCGCTCTCGGCTGTTGCGATCGAGCCGGTGAAGACGATCGATCGGTCGGCGGCGGCTATCGCCGGAGCGAGTCCCGCCAGGGTTCGCGTCTTCGCCGGAGTGTCGCCCAGGAGACGGCGGCGTTCGAGCAGCAGGGCCAGGTAGGCGCGGGCCTCACTCGCGCCGGCCGCGTCGCTGCCGACCCCTGAGGCGAGCAGGTTCAGCGCCTGAATGAACTGGCCGAAAGAGGCAGTTGGTAGTTGATAGCGCTGCATCAGCCGAGCGTGCCGGTGCCCGATCTGCGAAGTGAGCTCGTCGTAGATCGCCCGGTCGGCCGCAGGCAGGGCGACACCAACCAGGCCGACCGTGAAACGAGCCGTGACGCCGTCGTCGACCGCTCGCCGGTATCCCATCCGAAAGCACGTCCCGCCGAAGAAAGGATCGAGCCAATTGACATGTCCGTCGTCGTCACGGGCGTACGTGGCGCTCAGGCCCAGCCGGCGCTCGAAGCGTTGGTCGAGCGCGAGNNGCTGGCGTACCGGTGGCACTCGTCGGCCACGATCAGCCCTCCGCGACGAGTCATCCGCAGGTCGTTCTCCCGAAGGCTGTTCACCACACCGATGACGATGTCGTGGGTCGCGAAGCTTCCGGTCTCGCTATCGCCGAGGCAACCGATCGAGTAGCCGGGCCGGAGAGCAGGTGTCATATGACGGTGCCATTGGTGCATCAGCTCGACGGTGGGGACGATGACAAGCACCTGGCCTCGCCGGGCCAGTTCGTCGGCCGCTGCCGCTACGCCCAGCATCGTCTTGCCGGAGCCGGTCACCGCCTCGACGACGCCGCGATGCTGTGCTGCCGCCCAACTNNGGGTTGCTCCCCGCGAGCGACCACCTCTGGGGCAGGTTGCGGTCACACCTGAAGCGCTCGTGCCCGCTGAACAGGGCCAGGGTGATCGCCTGGGCGTCCTGCCGGCGGTGAGCATCCGGCCGCGCCGTGAGCAACACGGTCGCGATCTCGGCGGCCGTCAGCCCGGGGCGCTGCTCGAGCACCTCCGATATGTCGTCGGCCAACACATCGTCACTCCGTGGAGTCGCCGGTCCGGTTGCCGGACCAGCCTCCTTGAGAGCGGGCCTGCGAAGAGCCGCTCCCGCCGGCGGCCTCCAAGTCCATCTCGTCGGCACCGCCAACCCCGTGCCCGGAGCCTCCGTCGCCCGACCGATCCCCGCCACCCTCGGCTTCGCCGCCCTCGAGCTCGGCGTCCTCGCTCAGGTCGACCTCAAGGGTGGCGGCCTCGATCTCGGGCTCGTACGACGGGTCGAGACGCCGGAGATCCCACTCATTGATCCAGGCGCGCACGTACTGGCGCATCCGGTTCGAGGGCAGGCGCTCCAGCCCGGTTACCGCGGGCGGAACCCAGCCGAACGCTTCGCCGTGTATCTCCCGCAACCTCCTGTATGTGCGGTCGAGCTCCTCCTGCGCGGGAGGCTGGAGCTTGACCTGCTCGTGACCGATGATGCGCATCCCTGTCTCGGCAAGCGATGCAAGGACGTCATCGGCGACGGTCCCACCTGCCCGCAAGCGCTGCGGGATCAACACCGCGTCGTTCTTGCCCACAAGCACCTGGGTCTCATAGTCGTCGACAGTGGCAAGCACCGCGCCAATCGGGGCGCTCATGTCGTCACGGTCGCCGCGGACCCAGCGGGCAATCTCAGCGTACGACTTGGCGCGCTGACCGATCGTGTAGCGGCCGATGAGCTCCACCTCGTCGAACAGGACGATCCAGCCTCGGTATCCGGCTGCCCGCACCAGCCTGGAGACGAACCGGAACCGTTGCCGCGCCAGGTCCGCCTCCCGCACACCGGCAATCCGGTAGGACGAGCTTGCGCCGTGCTCGCGAAGCCGGCGGCGGATGTCGGCCACCGAGAGCCTGTCACCTGCCCAGAAGCGGATGATGCGGTCTCGCAGCTCCTCGTCACCTCGCGCGTACTCGTAGAGATACAGCGTGGCCGCGAACTGCTTGTCCACTGGGGCCTCATCCCCATGTACCCAGCGATAGAGGTCCCGGTACTCGGGCGAGTCGAGGTCTATCGCCACGGCAATCTCGTCGATCGCCGACCCGGGCCGGCCCGGAACCCGTGCCTCGTCGATCGCGGCGCGGAAAACCTTGGATGGGTCGTGGAGGGGGGTCTCCTTGGAGATCGTGACCTTCGACACGACGAAACTCTGACTCAGTGCGACGTTCGCCAAGTGCTCGAGCACGTGGCTCTTGCCGCTGCCAAATCCTCCACCGATCATCATGGCCCGTGAGGTGGAGCGGGGCTGTGAGCTGACGAGCGGCGCGGACACACCAGAAGGCGGGCCCGACGTCGGGTCGACCGGAACGCCGACGGCATCGAGGATGTCCGCGAATCGGTCCTCCACACCGATCTGCATCGATCCGAGCTCGACGACCGCGTCGCGGTTGGGCACACCTGCTCGCAAGGCTTCGAGCGCTCGGCGCGCCCGCACGGCACGATCGGTAGTTTCGATGGTCATACCTTCGCCTCCTCGCGGCCGATCCGGACAAGGGACGAGAACGGGTTGTCGCGACGGCGGTCGCGAATCTCGTCGAAGATACGGAGTTTGAGGGCTTGATAAGCGTCAAGACCGCGGGCCTCGTCGGTGAGCAGCTCCGGTGCTGCGATCACAACGACACAGCACCGAGCGAGCTCGTCGGTACTGTCGATTAGCTGCCGCAACACCTCGTAGGCGTCGAGGAGCCCGAGTCTCGTGTAGTACTGGCCGGCTCGTTCGTCCACCGGAGGCCGACGGGCGACGCCGAGGCGACGGATGTCAATGACGACCAGCAGGCCGGCGAACCCGTTCGTCGCCAGCCAGTGCGGTAACGAAAACAGCATCTGCCGGGCGTTGTGGCGGGCGATCCGCCGGTAGATGAGCGCGGACTTGAGCGCCGACATCTGCCGCAGATCCCCGCGGAGCCATTCGAGGAGAGCGCCGTGCTCGGCGTCACTCACCTGCCCGGTACGAAACGCAGCCTGGCACAACCGCAACATGCCAATCCGGAACTCCTGGACCATGTCGTAATCCCTGAAGATGCGGTGCTGCAGCTCACGATCCACATCGCGCTTCAGTTCCCGAGCATCGGTCCTGTAGTGGGCAGCGAGCGCGTCGACGGTCGGGATGTCGGTCGTCGGTGCAGGGAAGCCCGCTGCGGCGGCGGCGCTCCTCAGAGCTCTCACTGCGAGCTCATCCCAGTCGATCTGGCGGGCGACCTCGAAGAAGATCTGCTCCATCAAATGCACACGGGTGGCGGCCGCGTCCACGGTTGCCACGACGTAGCCGGACCGCCGCCCTTCGTTGACCACCCGATCCTTAAAGTCGGATGCGACCGAGTCGTCCGCCACGGCGAATTTGACGGCGCATCCGCCCGTGTCCACGTAGCCGCGGAGGTACTCCCGCGAAAGGAATTCGACGTACTCCTCGGGGCCTATCATTCCCCCACCTCCTCGAAGCAGATACCGGCATAATCCTTCGCCTGGCCGCCGCGCGTCACCGTGCGCAGCACACCGCCTGATCGCGTAAGAGCACTTGCCGGAAGGCTCATCCGACGTCCTCGCCTCGTCGTCACGACCCCACTCTGATCCAAGAGATAGATGTCGCGGGCGAACTCGGGTTTCGTGTACTCGCGGGCGGCCCCGGGCATGATCGTGAGCACGCTGTGCACTTCCACGAGCTTGACGGGCGCGCCCCACCGCATCGACTTCGAGGCGATCACGAGGTCATAAGCGTAGGAGAGCGCCTCGATGAACGCCTCCGGCTTGAACTTCGGCTCCCTTTGCTGAAGCTGGCCGAGCCTGGCGACGACGACCGATGGGCGGATCCGGCGGTCCTTCTTCTTGTCGATGATGACCGACGTATCGCTAGGCGACACCTGCACGATGACGGGGTAGCAAAGGATACGGTCATCCAATTCGAAGGCACTCACGCCAGCTTCGGCGGTGGAGGCCAGCAACTCCCTCTTGTACTCACCGGACGCGAACCAGTCCTCGACATCGAAGCGCCACGCCGCCTTCAGACGCTCTGCAGCAACTGCGGCGGCGTTGGCCAACTGAGCAGCTCCATCGAGGGCTTGCGGGATGTCTCGGACAGTTCCGGTCTCGGCGGCTGCCTTGGCCCTCTTCGCAACCCGGGCCATGGACGAAACCACCTCCAGCAACGCTAACGCTTCAGCCTCGAGCGCTTCGAGCGCTCGTTCGAGGCCGGCGCCGCCCGCATCCGGCAATTCGTTCATGCCGCTCCTCCTGTCGCATCGGTCGTTTCGTCAACTTCACCGCTGGCCCTGAATGGTCCAGTAGAGCACGGGCCACTGCCGACCACCGCAGGTCGTGCGACGAGTGCAGCCGCGCGCACCTCGACAACAACGTCCCCTCCGGGGGCGAATCCGAGTACCAAGACATCGCCGGGACCAGCCCCTGCAGCCATCACGATCGGGCGCAGCGGTCCGCGCCGCGGCTCCGGCCCGTCGTTGGCCAGCCTCACCGGCCCGTACCGGCTCGAGAACGTTCGATGCTGCCGCCAGCCGATGCCTAGAAAGCGAGCGACTCCGTCCGGAACAGCGGACTCGCCGCCTCGCATCAGGTCGTCGTCAACCGTCGTCGTCAGCCAGGCGCGGCGAGAGGCTGAGTCATCGCCATCAGGCTCAGTCACGGCCCAGCCGGGCATGGGTCCCCACGCCTGCGCCTCGTCGTCAAGGCAAGCGGTCTCGGGTTTGGCCATGCCAGGAAGGCCCAGCTGCTCGTCCGGAACTGGGTCGGAAGTCTGACCAGGCGCTCCAGGGAAAGCTCCACGAGACAGCTCGCCGGCTCGCCGCACGTCGGTCTCTCGCTCCCGGGCGAAAGCCGCAACCGAGTCATTGGCACCGGACCCCGCTGGGGATTGTTGGCGGGTGCTCGGCAGCTTCGAGGACAGCCCACCCACGCTCCCCCGCGGCCAGCTTCTCAGCTCGTAGACGTCGTTGGTGACTTGTCTGAACCGGCGGCCGCGAAGGGCTCGCTGGAGCTCAGCCTCCTCGAAGGAGCGCCCTCCGTTGAGGAGACGGAGCCGGCACTCGGAGAAAGTGAGGCCACGACCGCTGGCATCGATCAAGCGTTCCAAGACGTCGACCAACGATCCTGACAGCCAGACAGCGAGATCGTCGTCAACCACGGCGGCACCGCACGCGTTGAGCCAGGGGCGCACCAATGCCGCCACGACTCCAAGCTCTTCCAGTGATGGCTCGATCGCTGCTAGGGATCGGATGCCACCGTCTTGGGTCAGCATCTCCCTCGTCCGCGAAAGCAGGTCGTCTGGCTGCACGCAGCGCCAGCCAGGGCAGCGAGTTACTGGCTCGAAGGGACCCGCAAGCCAAAGCAACAGCTCCACCGCCGTCTTCGCCTCGTGCCCGGTCGACGAGTCAAAGCCGAAACGGCGTAACCCGGCACGGATCGCCTCTGTCGTCGTCGCTCGTCCAAGTGACCGTCGAACGCACTCGACCAGCCATTCGAGAGGTGCAGGCGCCGCTGCCAGCTCTTCGCGAACTTGAACCGCCGCACGATCACGTCGCTGAGCGACACGTGCGTGTGAGATCCCGAGCTCTTCGGCGAGCTCGGCAAGGCTCCGGCGGTCAGAGCACAGCTCGTTCGATATGAAGATCGACCGATCCTGGTCGTCTGTGATGCCGCTCAGCAGATCAATCAACACGGAGACATACTCGAGTGCCCAGGGCGCACTGCTGACAAGGAGACGGCGCGCGGCGTCGGTGCCAGCGCTCGGAGCTTCTAGATGCGCTGTGGCGGCGTCCAGTAGCGACTCCAGCACCGGTTGCTTCGGACCGCGTCGCTCCTCGGTCAGCAGCAGGGCGAGGTCGTTGTCGTCGGAGGTCTCGACCCCCATGGAAAGACCGATCAAACTCCTCTCAAAGCAGGCGGCCAGCACGGAGACGACCGTCGTCGGACCAAGACCTGACATCCCGAGCAGGTGGGCGACAGTGAGATCGAGAAGCTCCGACCAACGGGAATGCCCCGCACGCTCCAGTGCTGCTCTTGCCCTCTGATCGAGGCTCCGCGGGCCAAGGCGACCATCCGGAACGAGCCNNGCCTCCGCCAACGTCGCCATCGGCTCCGAGCTTGTTGAGAAGGAACGCGCGTCCGGAGTCGGTCAGCGCAGCGCCACCGTTGAAAGCGTCTCCGAACCGACGTCGCTGAGTGTGGCCAGCAAGGTCTCTGGCTAACGATTGCATCCCCGCCGACGATACAAGAGAGGTGTGTCAGCTATCGGTGGGATGCATCGAGCAACCACCTTCAGGCCGGTCCGGAAAGGGGCCTGGACACCCGGAGACGGCGCTACCGCCAGTGGCCGCGTCCAAGCGTCAGGTGGGCCAAACTGCTTTCGCACGTTGGTCCAGAACGTAACGCATATCTGGGCTAAATGGCTGCCATATCCGGGTCTAAAACGCTAACCTACTGGTATGTGCCCGCCCCCCTATACGCCACGTCTGGTCGACAGGCCACTCGCGGATCTGTTCGCCCAGTTGCCGGCGCTGCTGATAGTTGGCCCCCGCGCCACGGGCAAGACCACCAGCGCACGGCGGCTCGCCCGCTCGGTGGTCAGGTTGGACGTGCCCGCCGAGGCCGCCGCGTTCCGCTTCGACGCCGATGCGGCGCTGGGAGCGATGCCCACGCCGGTGCTCCTCGACGAGTGGCAGGAGGTTCCCGAGCTGATGGGAGCGGTGCGGCGCGCAGTCGACGAGGACTCGAGCCCCGGGCGGTTCCTCCTCACCGGAAGCGCCCGGGCACGGCGAGGGAGTGATGCGTGGTCGGGCATTGGCCGAGTGGTCAATCTGAGGATGTACGGACTGACGGTGCGCGAGACCGCCGGGCACAGTGACGGTCCGGGGTTCCTCGAGCGGCTGGCAGAGGCTGATCTCGCGGCGTTCCCTGTCCCTGCCGACCCGCCGGACCTGCTTGGATATGTTGACCTAGCGCTCAGGGGTGGCTTTCCCGAGCCTGTCCTGCGCCTTGTCGGCGGCGCAAGGCAGGCGTGGCTGGACACCTACGTAGATCAGCTGGTGACCCGCGACGCCGAGACTTTGGGCAGCTCCCGAGACCCGGTGTTGCTTCGCCGTTACCTAGAGGCGCTGTGCGTCAACACTGCCGGCGTAGTCGAGGACAAGTCGATTTACGACGCCGCCTCGATCAGCAGAATGACGGCAGCTGCCTATGAGCGTCTGCTGTCGGACCTGTTCGTGTTCGAGGCGCTGCCGGCGTGGAGCAACAACCGGCTGTCACGCCTCGTGAAAGGGCCGAAGCGCTACCTGGTCGACACCTCCCTGGTGGCGGCTGCCCTTCGACTCGACCAGCTGGCCATTCTGCGTGATGGCGATCTGCTGGGCCGAGTGATCGACACATTCGTGGTCTCGCAGCTCCGGCCCGAGGCCGAGCTCAGCCCATTGCGCCCGCGCCTGTATCACCTGCGGGAGAAGGACGGACGGCACGAGATCGACCTTCT
>PLIM01000020.1 GCA_003139355.1 Acidimicrobiaceae bacterium
GAACACGGAAGTTAAGCCTGCCCGCGCCGATGGTACTTGGGGGGAGACTCCCTGGGAGAGTAGGTCGTCGCCGGAATTCATCTCGGACAACGCCCACCTGCAAGCGCAGGTGGGCGTTGTCGTGTCCGTGGGGGGTAACGTTCCCGCTTGTGACCAATCCGCGCGGTGCCCCGGGACAGCGTCGCGCCCGCGGTGCGGCTCCGGCGGTTCGCAGCGAACAGAGGGCGCCGACCAGGCCGCGAGCTCGGTCTCGCGAAGTCCCGCAACCTGTGCGGGATCGCGAATCGGAGCGCGAGCGCCGCGCTCGCAAGCGGGCCGAGGGCGACGAGCTGCCAGTCGAGGTCCGTGACGAGCTACGGAGGGCAGTCGGTTCCGATCGCTCCGCCGGACTGGAGCGGCGCCTTGGCGTCGCGAGCCGTGCCTACGAGCGCGACCGGTACCGGGAGGCGCTCTCGGAGCTGCGCGTGCTCGCCCGGCTGGCGCCGGAGGTCGGGGCGCTTCGAGAGCTGCACGGCCTCACGCTTTACCGGCTCGGCCGCTGGCGGGAGGCGGCTCGCGAGCTTCGGGCTTTCCACGACCTCACCGGGTCGTTCGACCAGCATCCTGTGATCGCCGACTGCGAGCGGGCTCTCGGTCACGACAAAGCCGTCGTCGCCGTTTGGGACGCGCTGCGCCAAGCCGGCGTGGACAGGGAGGTTCTCGTCGAGGGCCGGCTCGTCATGGCCGGCACGCTGGCCGACCGGGGCGAGCTCAAAGCAGCGATCGCCCTCCTCGCGCCTGGCGGCAAGTCCCTCCGCCATCCCGAAACGTGCCACCTCCGGCAGTGGTACGCCCTCGGTGACCTCTACGAGAGGGCGGGCGACCTCCCGCGGGCGCGGGAGCTGTTCACGCGCGTCGCGTCCTTCTCACCCGAGCTCTTCGACACGGAGGACCGTCTGACCGCTCTACGCTGATCGGGTCGAACGCGCCGTCGCACGCGGCCGGGCCGAGTTGGCCGTTGTGGAGCCGGACCACGGCACCGGTGCTGCGGTCGTCGGGGCAGCGCCGCGACGAGGTACCGTCAGTGGTGTGGACCGTGTGGGCCTTGTCGGCCTGCCCAACTCGGGCAAGTCTTCCCTCTTCAATGCGCTGACAGGCGGCGATGCCGTCGTCGCGTCCCACCCCTTCTCGACGATCGAGACCGAGGTGGGGGTCGCGCACGTTCCCGACCCTCGGGTCGACGCGCTCGCGAAGATGAGCGAAAGTCGCAAGATCGTCTATGTCGGCTTCGAGGTCGTCGACATCGCCGCGATAGGAAAGGGCGGTGAGAAGGGCGATGCCCTCGGAGGCCGTTTTCTTGCAGGGGTTCGCGAAGTTGACGCCCTGTGCTTGGTGCTGCGCAGCTTCGAGGACGACAACGTGCCCGGCGACTGTGATCCTCTGGCCGCACTCTCGGTCATCGAGCTCGAGCTCGTGCTGGCAGACATGGCGACTCTCGAGCAGCAGCTCACAAAGAAGCGCAGCCGTATCGCCCCGGTCGATCCAGCCGTCGCGGCTGGCTTGAAAGCGGCGCCGGCGGCGCTGAGTGTTCTCGAGCAGGGCACGCCCTTGTACCGTTCGAGTCTGCGCGTAGGCGACCGCGAGGCGTTGAGGCCTTTCTTCCTGCTGACCGACAAGCCGACGATGGCGGTGGTCAACGTGGGCGAGGACGAGCTCGCCACAGGCGACGAGCTGGTGTCGTCGGTGGAGAAGGAGGTCGGAAGTGCCGTGGACGTGCTTGCCGTCTCCGTCCAGCTCGAGGCCGAGGCGGCCAGGCTCGACGCGGCCGGGCGAGCTGAACTGCTCGAAGGTCTCGGCCTCGGACAGGGCGCGGTCGTCCGCGTCGCGCAGGCTGCGTTCGACATTCTCGGCAAGTGGGTGTTCCTCACCACCGGCGAAGACGAGTCGCGGGCCTGGGTCTTCCGCAGAGGGGCAAAGGCCCCCGAATGCGCCGGAGTCATCCATTCCGATCTCCAGCGGGGTTTCATCAAGGCCGACGTGATCCGGTGGGACGAGCTGCTCGAGTTCGGCTCGCTTGTGGCCGCCCGCTCAAAGGGCAAGGTTCGGCTCGAAGGCAAGGAGTACGCCGTGCACGACGGCGATGTGCTCGAGATCCGGTTCAACGTCTGAGGCCTGATCGTGAGTGCCGCCGACCTGCTGGAGCGCTGGCGGTCAGATCTCGAGTCGTGGGCGATCCCCACCGAGATCCTTGCAGCCGCGCCCGCATCTCCCTGGGTGCTGCCACGCCAGGTCTTCGTCCGCAGGGCCGAGAGAAGGCGTGAGGCTTCCTGGGGTCCTTCCTACCAACGAGCCTCGGAGGCTCTGGCCACGTCCGGCTCGGTTCTCGATGTCGGCGCCGGCGCTGGCGCCGCGTGTCTTCCGCTTCTGCCACGTGCGACCGCTATTACCGCTGTCGACGGCGATCAGGAGCTGCTGGGCGTCCTGGTCGAGACCGCCGACCGGCTCGGCACAGCGGTGCGCGCGATCTGTGGCCGCTGGCCGGACGTCGCCGGCGAGGTCGGGCCAGCTGATGTGGTGACATGTCATCACGTGCTGTACAACGTCGCGGACCTTGGGCCTTTCGTCGCCGCGCTCACTGCGCACGCGCGTCGGCTCGTCGTGGTGGAGCTCACCGCTCGTCACCCGCTCACTCCGCTGAATCCGCTTTGGGAACGCTTTCACGGTCTTGTCCGACCGGAGGTTCCGACCGCCTTCGACGTACTGGCACTCTTGGAGGCGCTCGGGCTTGCGCCTTCTCACGAGGTCTGGTCGCAACCGGACCAGTCCGGGCACGAGACCTTCGAGGATCTCGTCGATGTGACAAGACGCCGCCTCTGCCTGGGCCCGAGCCGAGCTGGCGAGGTGGCCTCGGCCCTGCGCGAGCTCGGCATCGATAGCGACAGGCCAGTCGGTATCGGGCCGTCGGGCGTCGATCTGGTCACGATCTGGTGGGCCGGCGGCGTTTGATCGCCAACGACGGCAAGCTCTAGGATCCTGCAAAGAGCGCCCGTCAGGGCGCGGCACGGACCCGTACCGACCCGATCCGGTGGAGAAATTCGCCCCCGCTGCGGCGGAGGGGTTCGACCGAATGCGCCGACCAGGAGGAACGACATCATGGGAATCAACATCCGCGAGACGCTCGGGGACGAGGCTGACTCCCTGCTCGGCCACGAGTGCAAGACGATCGAGCGAGACCAGCTCTCGCTCCCCGGGCCTGACTTCGTCGACCGGGTC
Organism: Acidimicrobiaceae bacterium; assembly: GCA_003139355.1. Taxonomy (GTDB): domain Bacteria; phylum Actinomycetota; class Acidimicrobiia; order Acidimicrobiales; family Bog-793; genus Fen-455. The sequence continues at coordinate 3,253 of PLIM01000020.1, forward strand.
CTCGTCCAAAGTGACCGGCCGGTGCCGGTCTTGCGCAACCTGCAGCAATTGTTCAACCACGGCCGACTGGGCGGCACCGGGTACCTGTCGATCCTGCCGGTCGACCAAGGGATCGAGCATTCTGCAGCCGCGAGCTTCTCCAAGAACCCGGCGTACTTCGACCCGCAGAATCTTGCCGAGCTGGCCCTTGCGGCTGACTGCAGCGCGTTTGCCTCGACGCTAGGCGTACTCGGCATCATCGCTCGTCGCTATGCCCACAAGATTCCGTTGATCGTCAAGCTCAACCACAACGAGCTCATCACTTATCCGAACCGGGGCGACCAGGTGCCCTTCGCTTCAGTCCAGCAAGCCGTCGACCTTGGGGCTATGGGCGTGGGTGCCACGATCTACTACGGCTCGGAGGAGGGGACCCGGCAGATCCGAGAGGTGAGCGCGCTCTTCGCCGAGGCACACCGCCACGGCCTGTTCACGGTCCTGTGGTGCTACCTGCGCAACCCGGCGTTCAAGACCCCTGAGGCCGACTATGCCCTGGCGGCAGATCTCACGGGGCAGGCGAACCACCTCGGAGTCACGATCGAAGCCGACATCATCAAGCAGAAGCAGCCGGAGAACAACGGCGGCTACACCGCGCTGAAGTACGGTCGCACGGATCCCCTCGTCTACAGCAAGCTGACGACCGACCACCCGGTCGACCTCACCCGCTGGCAGGTCGTCAACTGCTACGCGGGGCGTATCGGGCTCATCAACTCCGGCGGCGAGTCATCGGGCGCCAGCGACTTCGCACAGGCNNAGACGAGTCCGTCACGGTGGCGTAGAGCCGGCCGGAGAACCTCACCGGGTCGTCCACGGGCGCCCTTCTCGGGCGTCCGGGACTCCAGGCGCGGCCTGCGACGGCCTCGCATATGACCGGAATGCACAGGTGTCGGCGGTAGAATGCCGACAACCACGGGCAAGCAGGTGAGAAGGTGATCGCGACAGTCGCGGCAGATACGCCGGCGAGCGGGGTGGAGGAGCCGTGACGACAAAGTCCAAGCCGGTGAACGAACCGGGCAAAGTCGAGACGATCGACCAGGTGGTGATTCGTTTCGCAGGAGACTCCGGCGATGGGATGCAGCTCACCGGCGACAGGTTCACTGACGAGAGCGCGCTGTCCGGCAACGACTTGTCGACGCTTCCGAATTTTCCAGCCGAGATCCGGGCCCCGGCAGGCAGTCTGGCGGGTGTCTCCGCGTTCCAGATCCACATCTCTGACCACGAGATCCTCACGCCCGGCGACGCGCCAAACGTGCTCGTGGCGATGAACCCCGCGGCTTTGAAGGCAAATGTCAATGACCTGCCGGCGGCAGGCACTCTCGTGATCAACGTGGACTCATTTGACGAGCGGGCCTTGGCCAAGGCGGGCTACGAGACCGACCCGCTCAAAGACGGCAGCCTGTCGGCCTTCCGGGTCTACGAGATCCCGATGACTTCGCTGACTCTCGAAGCGTGCAGGCCGACCGGGGCCAAGCCGCGTGATGCGGAGCGGAGCAAGAACTTCTTCGCGCTCGGATTGCTGTCGTGGCTCTACCATCGGCCGATCATCGACACCGAGCGCTGGATCGTCCGGCGCTACAACCGTGTGCCGATTGTCGCAGAGGCGAACGCACTGGCGTTCCGGGCCGGCTACAACTTCGGCGAGACCGCGGAGATCTTCGAGTCCTCCTACGACATAGCGCCCGCCGAGCACCTCCCGGGTACCTACACGAACGTGACCGGCAATGTGGCGCTCGCCTGGGGGCTTCTCGCCGCGTCCCACCTGGCCAAGCTGCCCCTGTTTCTCGGGTCTTACCCGATCACGCCGGCGTCGGACATCTTGCACGAGCTTTCCAAGCACAAGAATTTCGGCGTGCGGACCCTGCAGGCCGAAGACGAGATCGCCGGCATCGGCGCGGCGCTCGGGGCGGCCTTTGGTGGCGCCCTCGGGGTGACGACCACGAGCGGGCCGGGCATCGACCTGAAGGCGGAGACCGTCGGTCTCGCCGTGAGCCTGGAGCTGCCGCTGCTCATCGTCGACATTCAGCGGGGCGGACCGTCGACAGGGCTTCCCACCAAGACCGAGCAGTCGGATCTCCTGCACGCAATGTTCGGGCGCCACGGCGAGGCTCCTGTCCCCATCGTGGCCGCGAAGACACCCTCGCATTGCTTCTATGCCGCGATCGAAGCAGCCCGCATCGCCCTCAAGTACCGGACACCGGTCTACCTGCTTTCCGACGGCTATCTCGCCAATGGGTCCGAGCCATGGCGCCTTCCCGATGTCGAGTCGCTGCCGGATATCTCGGTGGAGTTCGCGACCGAGCCGAACGCGACGGGCACCGACGGGGAGCCGACCTTCTGGCCGTTCACGCGGGACCCCGACACGCTCGCGAGGCCATGGGCGATTCCGGGTACGCCGGGCCTCGAGCACCGGATCGGCGGTCTCGAGAAGCAGGACGGTATCGGGACGGTCTCCTACGAGCCCGCGAACCACGAGGTGATGGTCAGGGCTCGCGCGGCCAAGATCGCCGGCATCGCGAAGAACCTCCCGGCGGCCGAAGCCGAGGACCCCGATGGCGACGCGAGGGTGTTGCTGCTCGGCTGGGGGTCGACGTACGCGGCAATCACCGCCGGAGCGAAGCGGGTGCGCAAGGCCGGCAAGTCGGTCGCGCAGCTGCACCTGGTTCACCTGAACCCGTTCCCGCCCAACCTCGGCGAGGTCCTGCGGTCCTATGAGGTGATCCTCGTCCCGGAGGGCAACCTCGGTCACCTGACCCGCCTTGTACGCTCCGACTTCCTCGTGGATGCCAAGGTGCTCTCGAAGGTGGAGGGATCCCCCTTCCGGGTCGGCGAGATCGAGCGGGCCATCCTTCAAGAGATCGAACGCCTCGAGTCGGGCGCGGCGGTACCCGATGCCTCCGGCCAGGTCGATGCCCGTGGTAGAGGACCCGCCGTCGGCGGGTCAAGCGCCGAGGAGGCTGCACTGTGACCGACGTGGCCGTTCCCTTGACGACCCGAAAGGACTGGGCAAGTGACCAGGAGGTCCGCTGGTGCCCGGGCTGCGGGGACTACAGCATCTTGTCCGCTGTGCAACTGCTCCTGCCCGAGCTCGGCGTTCAGCGCGAGAACACCGTCTTCATCTCCGGGATCGGCTGCGCGGCCCGATTCCCGTACTACATGAACACCTACGGCATTCACTCGATTCACGGCCGCGCCCCTGCGATCGCGACCGGCCTGGCGGTGACACGGCCCGATCTGGACGTGTGGGTTGTGACCGGGGACGGCGACTCACTGTCGATCGGTGGCAATCACCTGGTCCACGCGCTCCGGCGCAATGTGAAGCTCACGATCCTGATGTTCAACAACCAGATCTACGGCTTGACGAAGGGCCAGTACTCGCCGACCTCCGAGGTTGGCAAGATCACGAAGTCGACCCCCTTCGGCTCGCTCGACACGCCGTTCAACCCGGTAAGCCTCGCGCTCGGTGCCGAGGCGACCTTCGTCGCACGGACCCACGACCTGGATCGCAAGCACATGATCGAGACGTTCCGCCGTGCACACGACCATCCAGGCGCGTCCTTTGTCGAGGTCTACCAGAACTGCAACGTCTTCAACGACGGTGCGTTCGAGGCGATCAACCGCAAGGAGAACCGCGCCGACATGCTGATCCCGCTCGAGCACGGACAACCCATCCGCTATGGCGCCGACGGCGAGCACGGGGTCGCCTCCGATGGCCAGGGTGGTCTCCGCCTCGTCGAGGTGGCCGACGTCGGCGAGGAGGCGTTGGTCGTCCACGACGAGCACCGGGTCAATCCGAGCCTGGCCTTCGCGCTGTCGCGTCTCGCGACCGGACCACACGAGCCGACCCCGATCGGCGTGTTCCGAGCGGTCGAACGCCCGGATTACGGCAGCTTGGTCGACCACCAGCTCCTCGAGGCGCGGGCGCGCGGAGGGGCCGGTGACCTTTCGTCACTACTGCGGTCCGGAGCCACCTGGAACTACGACTGACGCTCGGGCCGCTCAGTCCTCGAGCGACCGGAAGGCCATGCCGGTGCGGGGCTTGGGCTGAAAGAAGGTGCTCTTGGGAGCCATCAGGCGGCCGCCGTTCGCGACGCGCTCGATGCTGGCGACCGGCACCGGCCTCAGCAAGAACGCAGCGTCAGCTCGACCCCCGCGGACTGTGGCGACCACCTCGTGCCATCCGGGCTGGTAGGTGAGCTCGTGCGCGGGGAGGCTGTCTAACACCACCTTGAGCCGGCTCGAGTCGAGATCGTCCTCCGCGGCCTGCTCGAGAGCGGGAAGCGGGTGGAGGAGCTTGAACCCGTCCCTCGTGAGCAGACCGATCACGCCTGGGGCCGCAGTGGCCGGGAGAGCGAACAGGTCCTCTGGCGCAGACTCGATCCGGAAGAAGGGCGCGATCAGATCAGCCAGGCGATCCGGGGAGATCCCCTTCACGACCCGGTGGACCGCCCTGATCGAGAGCTCCTCCTCGCAGAGCTCGACGACGAAAGCGAGCGCGAGGTCGTGCGGCCCTGGCGAGTCGCTGTTTCGTGCGCGGCATTCTGTGGCATAGGTGCAAGCGGTCCCGTAACGGTGATGGCCGTCGGCGATGAGCACTGGGGCGCTCGCGCCGAGCGCGGTGATCTCGGCCATCCGGCGTTCGTCGGTCATGGGCCAGGTCTCGTGGACCACTCCGGCAGCGTCGGTGGCCCGCCAACCAGCCTCCCCGGCTTGCGACAGCGCCTCCCGGCAGAGGGACGTAAGGCCTTTCGCGAGAGAGAGCACCCAGATAGGCGAGGTGTTCAATCGGGTGCTCCTCAAGAGCGAGAGCCGGTCCGTAGCGTCCTTCGGGATCGTCTGCTCGTGGGGAAGTACCTGTCCCGTGCCGTGAGGATCGAGACCGAGCGCGCCGAGGAGCCCGGTCATCAACCGCATGTGGCCGCGTTCGTCGTGGAAGGTCATGCGGTAGAGGTAGAACGCCGGGAGCGCGTCACGCCGCAGGATGCCGGCCTCGAGCCAGCCGCGGAAGATCCTTGCGGCGTTCTGGTACTGGTCGAGACCGTTCGACTGGTCGCGAACGGGGAGCTCGACGTGGATGGCGTTGTACGGGCTCCTCGCGGCGAGCCGGGCCCGTTCGGGAGGACCGACCACGTCGTAGGGCGGCGACACGACGTCATCGGCATCTACGCGAGCCGGGTTGTAACGGATCGCTGCGAATGGTTCGAGGCGGGCCATCGCCATTGCGTAGCACATTGAGCCCGGCCGCTCTGTCAGGATCTCCGATCGTGACCTGGCTCCTCGATTGCGACGGCGTCGTGTGGCTCGCCGAACAGGCGATCGCGGGTGCGCGAGAGGCCGTGACGACCTTGCGAGCTTCGGGCCACCGGGTGGTCCTGCTTACCAACAACTCCTTTCCAAGGCGTTCCGACCACCTGGCGAAGCTCGAACGCATGGGGATGCCGACGGACCCGGCGGACGTCCTGAGCTCGGCGATGGCCGCGGCGCTCCTGCTCGAGGCGGGGGAGCGGGCCCTTGTGCTCGGAGGCCCGGGGGTAATCGAAGAGCTGACGGCGCGCGGCGTCACCACCGTCACACCCGGCACGGGGCGGGAGGTCGGTCCCGTGGACGCCGTCGTCGTCGGGATGGACCCGTCCTTCGACTTCTCGTCGCTCGCCGCCGCGGCCGCGGCGCTGCGTGCGGGTGCTCGCCTCATCGGCACGAACAACGATCCCGCGTTCCCCACACCGGCAGGCATGCTTCCCGGTGCCGGAGCGCTGCTGGCTGCGGTGGCCCGTGCCGGCGAGGCGGCACCGACGATCGCCGGCAAGCCCTATCCGCCCACTGTGGCCCTCGTGCGCGAGCGGGTCGGCGAGGTCGAGATCGTCGTGGGCGATCGTCCCTCGACCGACGGCCTTCTCGCGCGGAGGCTGGAGACCCGTTTCGGGCTCGTGCTCACAGGTGTCACGCCTGCCGGCCACGGTCAGCTCGACCCGGAGCCGGACCTCGAGGCGTCTGATCTGCTCGCCCTCGCACAGGCGGAGCTCCACTGAGGGCCACCTCGGAGCGTGCTAGCTCGAGCAAGCACAGTTCCTGGGGGCCGGGCTTTAGGTGCTTGCTGTTGCAAGCAAATGAGTATAATAGAGGCATGGCAAAGAAGAAGCCTCTAGAGAGGTATGTGGACGCCGGCAAGGAATTCACCGAGACGAGTCGCAAGCGAGTCCAAAAGGTCGCGCACGATCTCGCCAGGGAGAGCGAGGCCGGGCGCGAGCATGCAGAGGATTGGGCGGAGGAGTTCGTCCAACGCGGTCGCCGGACGGCAGAGCAGTTCGCCGAGCTCGTCAGGAAGGAGATTCACGAGCAGATCAAGCAGTTCAACCTCGCGACGAATCAGGACGTGATCAAGGTCGTCCAGCAGTTCATCGAGCGCACCACCAAGGCTGCTGCTCCTGTGATGGAAGCAGCAAGCCGAAAGGTGACGGCGACCAAGAAGGCAGCAACGGTCAAGGCTGCGTCGGCCAAGAAAGCTGCGTCGGCCAAGAAGCCGGCTGCGGCCAAGAGAGCGGCGACGGCGAGCAAGGCTCCTGCGGCCAAGAAGACCCAGGCCAGCACTAGTTGATCCTTGACGCCGCCCTCGCGGGTGGCGGCTGAGCACTGGGACCGCAAGGATGGCGGTATGTCGCCCATCCTTCTTGTGGTCCATCCCGAGCGACCAGCTGCGTGGGAGCTGGCGAGCACCGCCACGCGCTGGTGGCAGCGCCAGGGCCGTGACTTGATCGAGGTCCGGGAGGCCGAGCCTGGGTCATCGTTGGCCGGTCGCGACGACATCGAGTTCGCAGTCAGTCTCGGCGGTGACGGAACGATGCTTCGCACCGTGGAGCTTGTCCTCGCCGCGCGGGTGCCCGTGCTCGGTGTGAACCTGGGCCGGATGGGTTATCTCACCGCGGTCGAACCGGCCGGCATGGAGCGAGCCTTTGAGATGATGCTGGCGGGCGACTACCTCGTCGAGGAGCGCATGGCCCTCGAAGTGGAGATCACGGGAAGCGTGCAGGGGCGGTTCATGGCGCTCAACGACGCGATCGTCGAGAAGACCGCGCCGGGGCACACGATCCGAGTGGCCGTAGAGATCGCCGGTCGTCCGTTTCTCACCTACGTCGCTGACGGGATACTCGTCTCGACGCCGACCGGCTCGACCGCCTACAACCTGTCGGCGCGGGGCCCCGTCGTCTCCCCGCGGCTGCGGGCCATAGTGTTGACGCCCGTGTCGCCGCACATGTTGTTCGACCGATCCCTCGTGCTCGAGCCCGGGGAACATGTCCGGCTCACAGTCGTGGACGACCGGGCTGCCGCCGCCGTGATCGACGGCGCGCGCATCATCGGGCTGGCCTTGGGCGACAGCGTGCTGTGCCGGGCGGCCGAAGAGCCAGCGCGGCTCGTCAGCTTCGGCGAGCGGGACTTCCACTCGGCACTCCGGCACCGTTTCGGCTTGACCGATCGCTGACAGCGGCGATGCTTGTCGAGCTGCGAGTGCGTGACCTGGGTGTCATCGCAGACCTCGACCTGGTGATCGGCCCAGGCATGACAGCGCTCACCGGCGAGACCGGTGCCGGAAAGACGCTCGTCGTCGAAGCGCTTGAATTGCTGCTCGGAGGTCGGGCCGACGCTGCCATTGTGCGGGCCGGCGCCTCGGAGGCCGTGGTCGAAGGACGTTTTGTCGTCGATGAACGAGAGCTCGTGCTGTCGCGGGCGGTTCCAACTGCCGGGCGGTCTCGCGCCTATGTGGACGGTCGCATGGCGCCGGCGTCCCTGCTGTCCGAGCTCGGTGAGGACCTCGTCGATCTCCACGGCCAGCATGTGCATCAGTCATTGCTCCACCAGACCGCACAGCGAGAGGCGCTGGACATCTTTGCCGGCGCCGACCTCGAGCCGCTTGCCCAAGCGCGACAGGAGCTCGCAGCAATTGACGCCCGCCTCACCGACCTCGGTGGCGATCCGCGGGTGCTTGCCCGCACGGTCGGTCTTCTCCGCTTTCAGCTCGACGAGATCGCCGCGGCAGCCATCACAGCTCTCCACGAGGAGGAGAAGCTCGTTGCCGAGGAGTCGGTTCTCGCACAGATCGGGGCGCTCAGGGTTGCGATGGCCGAAGCACGCAACGCTCTGGCGGGTCCCGACGCGTCCCAGGCTCATGCCAGCCTCGGGGCCACCGACCTGCTCGGGATGGCGGCATCCCAGCTGGCGGCTCACGAATCCCTCTCAGATCTTGCCGTGCGGATCAGAGCTGCCCAGGCCGACATCGAGGACGCGGCCCGGGAACTGAGGCTGCGAGACGAGCGGCTCGAGGAGGACCCCGAGCGCCTCGAGGCAGTCCGGCAACGCCTCCAGCTCTTCGCGGACCTCCGGCGCAAGTACGGCCCGAGTCTCGCCGACGTCCTCGAGTTCGAGCGAGCAAGCCAGCTACAGCTGTCCGAGCTGGAAGCGGCGGAAGAGACACGCTGTGGCTTGGAGGCCCGTCGTCGTGCCGCGGCCGGGCTCCTGGAACAGGCGGAGGAGCGGCTCGGGGCGAGCCGGAGGCAGGCCGCGCCCAAGCTCGCCGCTGCGGTGGAGGCTCATTTGCGCGAGCTCGCCCTGCCCGGAGCCCGACTCGAGGTTCGCGTCGGCGACGACCCCGCCGGTCAAGAGGTCGAGTTCCTGCTCGGGGCGAACCCCGGGGAGCCGGCGCTGGCCTTCGCGAAGGTGGCTTCCGGCGGGGAGCTCGCCCGGACGATGCTTGCGACTCGTCTCGTCTTGTCAGTTGCACCGCCGACACTCGTCTTTGACGAGGTCGATGCCGGCGTGGGAGGCGAGGCGGCGTTGGCCGTGGGCCGCGCGCTGTGTGCGATCGGGCGTGATCACCAAGTTCTGGTTGTCACCCATCTCGCGCAGGTGGCCGCGTTCGCCGACGAACAGGTGCTGGTGTCCAAGAGCGAGACAGAAGGCCGGACCGTGGCGCGGGCCCGGCCCGTTACCGGCGAGGACCGGGTCGTCGAGCTCTCGAGGATGCTCTCGGGCCACCCGGACAGCGCGGCTGCACGCCGCCACGCAAGAGAGCTGCTGGCGCTTGCCGCCAGGTCCGTCACGGCCTCGAGTGGCTCCAGTAACCTTGAGTGATACCGGACGGGAGGAGAGCGTGACGAAGTTCGTGTTCGTGACAGGTGGCGTGATGAGCTCTCTCGGGAAAGGGCTCACGGCCTCCTCCCTCGGCCGACTCCTCAAGTCGCGTGGTCTCCGGGTCACGATGTGCAAGCTCGACCCTTACATCAACGTCGATCCTGGCACGATGAACCCGTTCGAGCACGGTGAGGTCTTCGTCACCGAAGACGGCGGCGAGACCGATCTCGACCTCGGGCACTACGAACGGTTCATCGACGAGTACCTTCACAAGGACTCGAACGCCACGACGGGACAGATCTATTCGTCGGTGATCGCCAAGGAACGACGCGGGGACTATCTCGGCAAGACGGTGCAGGTCATTCCGCACATCACCGACGAGATCAAAGAGCGGATCCGGCGTCTCGGCCGCGAGAACATCGACGTCGTCATCGTCGAAGTTGGCGGCACCGTCGGTGACATCGAGATCGTGCCTTTCCTCGAGGCCATTCGCCAATTCCGCCGTGACATCGGCCGGGACAACGTCTGCTACCTGCACCTCACCCTCGTGCCCCATTCGCTGCCTTCGGGTGAGCAGAAGACCAAGCCGACACAGCATTCGGTCACCGAGCTGCGCGGACGCGGCATCCAGCCCGACGTGATCGTCTGCCGTAGCCATCATCCGATCTCAGCGAACCTGAAGCGCAAGATCTCCCTGCTTTGCGATGTGCCGACCGACGCGGTCGTCTCTGCGATCGATGCCGAGAACATCTACGAGATCCCACTCGTGTTGCATGCCGAAGGGCTTGACGAGATCGTTTGCAGGATCCTGCGCTTGGACAACTCGGATCGTCTGATGGACCTCTCGGGCTGGGAGGCGCTCGTCGAGCGCGTGCGTGCTACCAGCGAAGTGGTTCGTATCGGCGTCATCGGGAAGTACGTCAACCTTCCCGACGCTTACTTGTCGGTTGTCGAGGCCCTCAAGCACGCCGGCTTCCATCACGGGGCAAAGGTTGAGATCGACTGGGTCCAAGCCGAGGAGGTGACGGGCATGCTTGCCCTGACCCGCCTCGACAGCCTCGACGGGATCGTGATTCCCGGTGGTTTCGGCGAGCGCGGCCTGGAGGGCAAGATCGCTGCGGCCGGCTATGCGCGTGAGCACGCCATACCGTGCCTTGGTCTGTGCCTCGGCCTGCACATGATGGTGGTCGAGTTCGCCCGCTCCGTGGTCGGCCTCCAAGGAGCCAACAGCCGCGAGCTCGCCCCCACGACGCCACATCCGGTCATCGACCTCATGGACGACCAGGTCGATGTCGAAGAGAAGGGCGCCACGATGCGGCTCGGAGCATGCCTGGCCCAGCTCGAGCCGGGCTCGCAGGTGGCTGCCATCTACGGGTCCGAGATCGTCTCCGAGCGGCACCGGCACCGCTATGAGGTCAATCCTCGCTACCGCGACCGGCTCATTGCGGCCGGTCTCAGGTGCTCGGGCACCTCGCCGGACGATCGACTCGTCGAGTTCATCGAGCTGCCAGGGCACCCGTTCTGGATTGGCACCCAGGCTCATCCAGAGTTCAAGAGCCGGCCGGATCGGCCTCACCCGCTGTTTCGCGCGCTGGTCGGGGCGGCGCTCAACCGGGCGCACGAACGTACTCCTCGGCTCTACGATCTCGACAATGTCCCCTCCTGAGCTCGACGCTCAAGGCGCACACACAGGCCTGACAAGAGCCGGCGCGGCCTGGATGGGCGATAGCGCCACGTTTCGCCAGATCGGCGAGCGACCGCGGTACTCGGGCGAACGCCTGCGAGTGGTCATCGGCACTTTCGTAGGCCCGGACGGGTTTACTTTCGAACGTGAAATAGTGCGGACCTTCGGAGCTGTCTGTGTCGTGCCGCTCGAGAGCGATCGCGATCACGTGTTGCTCGTGCGCCAGTACCGGGGCCCCGTCGACCAGGCGCTGCTCGAACTGCCTGCCGGGAAGCTCGACGTCCCCGGCGAGCCGCCGGAGCTGTGCGCGGCGCGGGAGCTCGCCGAGGAGGTCGGGGTGAAGGCCGAGCGGCTCACCGAGCTCGGCCACTTCTGGAATTCTCCTGGATACTGTGACGAGCTCACCGTTTGTTTTCTTGCCGAGGAGCTCGGGGTGGGCACCCGCTCTGCGGACGGGATCGAGGAGGAGCATCTCGTCGTCGAGCGAGTCTCCCTGCGCTCGGTCGAGGACCTCATAGCGGCGGGCGACATCGCGGACGCAAAGACGATTGCAGGCCTGCTGTTGACGCGCTCGTTCCTCGAGATGCCGCGTCCGGGCTCGCATCCGTCCGGCTGAGGGGCCAGTCGTTGGCCGCGCAGGCCGTGCTGAGCCGGGACGCTGAGGAGTTTCTCTCCTATCTGGCCGTGGAGCGGGGGCGAGCACCTGCGTCCATCTCCGCCTACCGGCGCGATCTGGCCGCGTACGAGCGCTTCCTCGCCGACCAAGGTGTGACGCTGTTGAAAGCCGACGTCGGCCTCATCGAGGCATACGTGGCGCTCCTCAGCGAAACAATGCGACCGACTTCGACGGCGCGGGCGCTGGCAGCTGTTCGTGGCCTCCATCGTTTCTGCGTGGACGAGCGTGGAGCCACGGTCGATCCGACCGAGGGCGTCTCGACGCCGCGGATCCCCCAAGCCATCCCGAAGGCCCTCTCGGAGAGCGAGGTCGAGCTCCTGCTCTCGGCGGTCGTCGGTGAAGACCCGCGGGCACTGCGCGACCGGGCGATCCTGGAGACCCTCTACGCGACGGGGATGCGAATCTCGGAGCTGGCCGGCCTTCGGCTCGGCGACCTCGACACGCGCCAGGGCCTGGCCGTCGCTTACGGGAAGGGGTCGAAGGAGCGCCTGGTCCCGATCGGGAGGCAGGCGCTGTCGGCGCTCGAGGCCTGGCTGGGATCGGAGGGGCGCAACGCCATGGCCCCGGCGCGCTGGGCGCGGCGGGTCGACGCGGAAGCGGTGTTCATCTCGACCCGTGGCAGGCGGATGTCACGTCAGGCGGTGTGGCAGGTCGTCAGGACCGCCGCTGTGAAGGTCAAGCTCGAGGACCGGGTGACGCCCCACGTGCTCCGGCACTCCTGTGCCACACACCTGCTCGAGCACGGCGCGGACATTCGCGTGGTGCAGGAGCTGCTCGGGCACGCGACCATCACGACAACGCAGGTCTACACGAAGGTCTCGCCTGAGTTGCTCCGCCGCGTCTACGAACAGGCCCATCCCCGGGCTCTGGTCACCCGCGCGGCCGGCGCCGCTCCAGGCGACCCGCCGCGGCGCTGAACCCCACAGGCGGCCCTGGACTCGCCGGCGACCCTTTGTGGGCCGCGCTGGGTCACGCTACGGCTAGTGTTGCGCCGTGGCGAACGAAACAGCTGCCGTCGATCACCGCGCGCTCCTCGAGGAGGAACGCGGATCCCTAGTGCACCAGCTGCAGGAGATCGGTTTCGGCGAGGACGGCACACTGACCTACGACGCGAATTTCGCCGACTCCTCACAGGTCACCGCCGAGCGCGGCGAGGCCGAGGCGCTTGCCGCGCAGCTCCAGGAGTCGCTCGAGCACGTGGAGGCGGCCCTGCGCAAGATCGAGCGGGGTACCTACGGCGTCTGTGAGCGTTGCAGCAAGCCGATCTCCCCAGCTCGCCTAGAGGCTCAGCCGGCTACCGCCCTCTGCATCGACTGCGCTTCGGTTCGACGTTGACCGCCGGAGCGCGGTGGCGCCCGCTCGGGTCCAACCAGAGGCTCCCCACATACGTCGTCATCGCGGCGGTCACAGTCGGTGTCGTCGTGCTCGCGGTTCGTCACCACGTTCTCAACCAAGACACGCTGATATTCCTGCTGGCGCTCATTCCCGCAGTGATCTGCCACGAGGTCAGCCACGGCGTTGTCGCGCTCTGGTGCGGCGACGACACGGCCAAGCGTGCGGGTCGGCTCACTCTCAATCCGCTCAAGCACATCGATCCGTTCGGCTCGATCGTCGTGCCACTGGTCCTCGTGCTGACCGGCGGGCCCCCCTTCGGCTGGGCCAAGCCTGTTCCGGTCGCTATCAACCGCCTGCGCCATCCCCGCAACGACTCGGTGCTCGTGTCCCTCGCCGGCCCGGCCACCAACATCGTCCTGGCGGCGATCTCGGGCATCGCCCTGCATGAGCTTCTCGTGCACTCGCAGACGGGCCTCGTTGCTCAGATCGTGTTCGAGTTCGGGATCGTGAATGTCGTTCTCGCGGTGTTCAACTTGCTCCCGATCCCGCCGCTCGACGGTTCGGCGCTCGTCGAGCGGCTCTTGCCGGTGTCGGCGCTGCCCGGGTACTACCGAATGCGGATGGGCTTCATGGTGGTCGTGCTGCTGCTGGTCTTCTTGGACCAGGGCCTACTGTCGCGAATCCTCGGCGACGTCGAGAACTGGTATCTGAACCTGGTCGTGTGAGCTCGCGCTCAGACCTCCGGGTCAGGTGCGGGCGGCCGCTTCGACGCGGCGCTGTGCGCGCCCGAGCCAGCGGATTCGATGCCGTCCCTCAGCCTCGAGCCCGAGTTCCGCCGTTCCCACGGGAGCCTTCGACAAGGCGCTCGCCAGGAGACTCATCGACCTTAGGAGGGACGACTGGCGAAAGCAGTGATGACTGCAAGCGATGAGATGCCTCGATCGATACGAGCGGACCACCGGGCAATGCAACCGATCGCAGCGCTCCGACCAGGATCACGATCGTCGGTTGGCCCGCGCGTAAGGCGTAACCTGATGTTCCTGAAACTCGACCAACAGCCGCGGAAGCGTCAAAGCCCAAGTTCCGAAATTCGAGGCGACGGGCACTGGTCTCCCCGCGCCAAACTCCTCTCGGAGCGTGACAGGTCCAACAGTGACTGACAAGACCACCCTCACTCAATGTCACCTGAGAACCCGGCCCTTCGGAAGTGGGGCAGAGAACCGGCCGGGACCGCTTGATTCCAGCCCGATTTCACGCAGTTGGGGTGATACGCTGCGCCTTCGTCGATCCGAGGAGGACCGTCAATGAGGCTGGACTTCCATCTGTTCAGCCGTACCGTTGCCGTTGGTGCGCTCTTAGTGTCAGGTCTGGCTCTTGTCACCTTCGGGCCGGCATCGGCCGTCGGCGCAGTAGGGAGCAACGCTTCCCAAGTTTCTCGATCGGTCACGCCGGCGAAGCAACTCTCAGGCGTCAATGTCCTCGGGTGGGGGTTCAACGGCCCGTCCGGCATCGCCTCGGACGGCACCCACGTCTGGGTGGCGAACTATGGCAACTCGGTCACCGAGCTCTCGGCCTCGACCGGTGCCCTGGTGAAGGTCATCAGCGGCTCGCGCTACGGGTTCGACAGCCCCCTAGGCATCGCCTCGGACGGTAGGCACGTCTGGGTGGCGAACAACGGCAACTCGGTCACCGAGCTCTCGGCCTCGAGCGGCGCCCTGGTGAAGGTCATCGCCAGCTCGCGCTACGGGTTCAACAGCCCGTC
>PLIM01000010.1 GCA_003139355.1 Acidimicrobiaceae bacterium
CTACGGGTTCGACGGCCCCGACGCCGTCACATCGGACGGCACCCACATCTGGGTGGCGAACGGTGGCAACTCGGTCACGGAGCTCTCGGCCTCGACCGGGGCCCTGGTCAAGGTCATCCGCGGCTCGAACTACGGGTTCGACGGCCCCGATGCCGTCACCTCGGACGGCACCCACATCTGGGTGACGAATCCTTCTGGTAACTCGGTCACCGAGCTCTCGGCCTCGACCGGCGCACTGGTCAAGGTCATCCGCGGCTCGAACTACGGGTTCGACGGCCCCTCGGGCATCACCTCAGGCGGCACCCACATCTGGGTGGCGAACACGAACGGCCAGTCGGTCACCGAATTCCCAGATTCCTGACCACGCTCATAATCCGCGACCTCCCCTGATAGACGGAGCAGCATCGATGGCCTTGGTCCCGCCGAGATGGCTTGGCCTGCTGGAACTAATTGCTGTGCAAGGTCCGCTTTCCTCCCGCGGATTCCGATACCCGCCGCAATCGGAATATCGGCGATCCAGCCAGCGACGCAATTGCTCCGATCTGTAGGCCGCTGATTCTCACGTGCGGGAGGACCCCGACTGTGAAGGCAGCAATTTCTCGATGACACCGCTCGCCGCAGAGCGCGCAGTCTCTCCGACCCGGTCCAGCGGGCACCGCTGGACTCCGACTAGACACCCTTGCCTTTGCCGGCCAGCCTCACTACGTTGTTGAGCAAGCGCTCAAATAGCTCGCTCAGGAGGAGTTGATGGCCAAGGGTGGCGAGTCAAGTCGAGTTGGCAAGAGACCAGTGAAGGGTGATACATCCCGCCGATTGGTGGATGCCGCTATCGAGGCGCTTCGCTACGACGGGTTCGCGGGCGCCAGCGCTCGAGTGATCGCCGGTCGGGCCGGCTGTAATCAGGCGCTCGTCTTTTATCACTTCGGTTCAGTGGCGAACTTGTTGCTTGCCGCGTTGGACGAGACCAGCGCCCGCCGAATGGATCGCTACCGTGACGCGGTCGCCACAGCGGGAAACCTGAGCGACCTGGCTGGTGTCGCCGCAGACATCTACCGCGAAGATCTCGACGCCGGCCACATCACTGTGCTCAGCGAGATGATCGCCGGGGCGTCGTCGACCCCAGGTCTCGGCGAGGAGGTCGCGGCGCGGATTGAGCCATGGATCGACTTCACCGAAGCCACCCTGCGGCGATTCGTGGACTCGACCCCGATAGGCCAGCTTGTGCCGGTCCGAGACGCTGCCTTTGCCATCGTCGCCTTGTACCTAGGCGTCGAGATGCTCAGTCACCTCGGTGACGAACGCACGGCAGCTGAGTCGCTCCTGACCACCACAGCACGACTCTCCACGTTCCTGACCGCGTTCTCCGCTACCGCACCGAACAGCACGGGAGCCCGGTGATGGCACCAGAGCTGGCGGCACAGCGTCGATCGTGGGGCTGGTTCGCAACATGGACACTGGTCGGAGTGACCTGGTCGCTGGCATTGATCGGGATCGCGTCGATCGGCCTGTTCGTTCTACCGGCGGCCGTCGGTGCCACGGTGGTTGTGGCCCTGCGGGCGCCGTCATCGAGTGGTCTCCCCGGACTCGTCACCGGGCTCGCACTGCCGCCGCTGTACGTCGCTTATCTCAACCGAAGCGGACCAGGCAACGTGTGCACCTCAAGTCACGGGGTCCAAAGCTGCATCGAAGCCCTCGATCCATGGCCATGGCTCGGCGCCACAGTTGTCCTGGTCACCGTCGGCATTGCCATCTTCCTCGTCCACGGCCCAAGACGCTATTAGCCGACCGAACACACCGCGTGATAGCTGGACAGTCTGACGGGCGCTCTCGACTCGGGGCCAGGAACGTGACCAAACAAGTAATTGGCAATCTGTCTCGGTGGGTAGGCCCATGACGTGCGCCAAAGGGAACGCCGGTGGGTCCCCTCGAAATGCGCCAGGGGGCAGGCGAGTGCGGCAGGTGGAGAATCGGCAAGGCAGTAGCCAGCGAAGGTGACTGGAGATGGGCCTCACCGAAATGGTGACGTTGTCGACCTTCGGGCTCGGCTGGGGAGACCCGGTCAAGGTCCGCGGAGCAATCCCGGAGTTCTTCTTGTGACGACGGGATCGCGTGGCCTTGACGGGTCCGGTGCCTTACTCAAGGGGATGATTGGCGATGAACCGGCGCAGGCGGTTCTTGGGTGCTGCTTGTGGTCGAGAGAAAAGGTGAACGTCGGCAGGAGCATGATCACTCAATGCAGCCTGAGGACCGGGCCCCAAGCAAGTCGATGTCGAAATCGACCGGCACTGCTTCGTTCCAGCCCCGTTGCACGGAATTCGAGCGATATGGTGTGCTTTCGTTCGTCTATGAGGAGCTTCCATGAGGGCGAACTTCGGTCTTCTCAGCCGTACCGTTGTGGTTGGTGCGCTGTCTCTGTCAGGTCTGGCTCTTGTCAGCTTTGTGCCGACATCGGCGGTCGGCGCAGCAGGGAGCAACGCTTCCCAAGTTTCTCCGTCGGCGACGCCAGTGAGGCCACTCTCAGGCGTCAAAGTACTCGGTTGGGGTTCAACGGCTCCATCGCCGTCACGTCGGACGGCACCCACGTCTGGGTGGCGAACTCCTCAGGCAACTCGGTCACCGAGCTCTCGGCCTCGGCCGGCGGCCTCGTCAGGGTCATCTTCGGGCGGAGGTACGGGTTCGACCACCCCGATGCCATCGCCCCGGGCGGCACCCACGTCTGGGTGGCGAACGAGGGTGACCAGTCGGTCACCGAGTTCTCAGCTTGGTGACCACTCCAAGGAGCGGGAACGGCCCCGGATGGGAGGAGCGACCTGGGCGGGCTTGATCACACCGGGACAACCAGATCCGCTGGAACTGATTGCGCAAGGTGCGGTTTCCTTCCGTAGATTCCGACACCGCGCTGCAATCCGAGTGGCGACGAGCCAACCGGGGACGCAACTGCTGCGATCTGCAGGTCGCTGATCTTCACGAGCGGCGGGATCACGACTGTGAAGGCAGTAATCAGTCAATGCGCCCGGAGGGCTCAGTGGGCGAGATGGGCAAGGACTGGCGATTGACGGCATGAGTCGGGGTTCGCGTTGGCGGGCCGACGGCGCGGATCTGCGACTGGACTTGATTGCACGCCGCGAGGGTGCAGTAGCAGTCGGAGATGAGATGATGGTCGTTGGTGGGAATAGGACCTGCTCGGAGCGTCAAGACAGCCCCGGTGGCCACGAACCATCTTGACGACGAGGCAACCCTCAGACGGGTCGGCTTGCCGGTTGCTTGCGGATGGCTGGTGCTGGTCGCGTGCGTGGAGTTCGCCCTCAGCTGGTTTCTCCTGCAGTTCGGTGAGCCGATTGACGTGCCAGCCTTGGCTGCCGCCGGTGCGGGACTGGGGCTCGGGATGCTCGGCTACTTCGTGGCGGGTCAGCTCAAAGCGAAGGGGAGAGCCGACGTCCCGGACTCTGTGAGGCGCACGCTCGGGATAGGTGCTTTCTCGTTGCCCGTGCTCAGCTTGGGTTGGAATCTTGGTAGTAACGGATTTTGGGTTGTTCCCGCCGCCTGTTCGGTCGCTGTCATAGGAGGCCTTGTCTGCGCCGTCGGGGTCCTTAGCCGGGGACAGAGACGCGACAAGCGCCGTTTCGTCGTAACAGTCGTCTTGGTCACCGCGAGCATCGTCTTGAGCTGCTTTGCCTGGGCAGTGCCGGACGGATTGTCCCTGAAGTTTGCTGCGAACTACGAGGCTGGCCTTACCAGACGGCTAGCGCCCGGAACGCCCAGTTTCGACGTGCCGGGGCATCCGGGTTACGTCTTCTGGTACGGGCCGGAGGCTCCCGTCGACCTCTGTGCGCGGCACCTGATTGGGCCATGGTGGGAAGCGGCGAACGAGGCGCCGTTCTGCCCAACCGGCTTCATTGTGGTCGAGGGTCCCTGAGGGTGCGTGCCCTGTAACAGCACCCGCAGACTGCATCTCGATGGCATCGACGTTCGGGCTCGGCTGGGAGGCCCGGTCAAGGCCCGTAGAGCAATCCCGGAGCCATTCCGGTGACGACGGGATCGCGTGGCCTTGAGGGGGCCGGTGATGTACTCAAGAGCATCCTTGGTGATGAACCGGCGCAGCCGGTTCTCGGGTGCTGCTTGTGGCCGAGAGGAAAGGCGAACGTCGGCAAGACCACCATCACACAATGTCACCTGAGAACCCGGCCCTTAGGAAGTGGGGTTTGAGAAGCGTGCGGGTCGGCTTCGTTGTAGTCTCCTTGTGCGTAGGCGGGGCGGTGGGCTGCGCCTTCGTCGATCCGAGGAGGACGGTCCATGAGATCGGACTTCCGCCTGTTCAGCCGTACCGTTGCGGTTACTGGGCTCACTCTGTCAGGTCTGACTCTTGTCAGCTTTGTACCGGCATCGGCGGTCGGCGCAACAGGGAGTAATGCTTCCCAAGTTTCTCCATCGGCGACGCCGGTGAGGCAACTCTCAGGTGTCAATGTCCTAGGTTGGGGGTTCAACGGCCCCGACGCCATCACCTCGGGCGGGACCCACGTCTGGGTGGCGAACGCGAATGGCAACTCGGTCACCGAGCTCTCGGAGACGACCGGCGCCCTGGTGAAGGTCATCAGCGGCTCGAGCTACGGGTTCGACGACCCCGAGGCCATCACCTCGGACGGCACCCACGTCTGGGTGGCGAACGAGTATGGCAACTCGGTCACCGAGCTCTCGGCCTTGACCGGCGCCCTGGTCAAGGTCATCAGCGGCTCGA
>PLIM01000133.1 GCA_003139355.1 Acidimicrobiaceae bacterium
ATTTGCGCGAGAGGGTATTAAGCCGTCTGGATCTTGATCTCGATGTCAACCCCCGCAGGAAGGTCCAGCCGCTGAAGGGAGTCCACCGTCTTCGGCGTGTGCTCGACTATGTCCACGAGGCGCTTGTGGACGCGCATCTCGAAATGTTCGCGGCTGTCCTTGTGCTTGTGAGGCGAGCGGATCACCGTGTAGCGGTGCATCTCGGTGGGCAACGGGACGGGACCGCGCACCTTGGCCTGGGTGCGAAGCACTGTCTCGACGATCTTCTTCGTCGACTGGTCGATGATCTCGTGGTCGTACGCCTTCAGCCGGATGCGAATCCGCTGCCGGGGACCCTCTGCCATGTCGCCTCGCCTACTTGAGAATCTTCGTCACGGCGCCCGCGCCGACCGTGCGCCCGCCTTCGCGGATCGCAAAACGGAGCCCCTCGTCCATTGCGATCGGCTTGCCCAGCTCGACCTTCATGACGGTGTTGTCACCCGGCATGACCATCTCGGTGCCTTCGGCAAGCTCGATCGTCCCGGTCACGTCCGTAGTGCGGAAGTAGAACTGAGGTCGGTAGTTGCTGAAGAATGGCTTGTGCCGTCCTCCTTCCGCCTTGGTGAGCACGTAGACGTTGGCCTCGAAATTGGCGTGAGGCGTGATCGAGCCCGGCTTGCACACGACCTGGCCGCGCTCGACGTCCTCCTTCTTCGTACCGCGGAGCAGCAGGCCGACGTTGTCGCCCGCCTGCCCCTGGTCGAGCAGCTTGTGGAACATCTCGACGCCCGTGCAGACAGTCTTCTGCGTGGGGCGAAGCCCGACGACCTCGACATCGTCGCCGACCTTCACGACTCCCTGCTCGATGCGGCCGGTCACCACGGTGCCGCGACCCGTGATGGTCATCACGTCCTCGACCGACATCAGGAAGGGCTTGTCGATCTCCCGGGCCGGCTCGGGGATGAAGTCGTCAACTGCTTCGATGAGGTTCAGGATCCCTGCCTCGGCGTCTTTGTCTCCTTCGAGCGCCTTCAGCGCGCTCATGCGCACAACCGGCGTGTCATCGCCCGGGAAGCCGTAGGCGGTGAGGAGCTCACGTACCTCGAGCTCGACGAGGTCGAGCAGCTCCTCGTCGTCGACCATGTCGACCTTGTTGAGGGCGACCACGATCGACGGCACATTGACCTGGCGCGCGAGCACTACGTGCTCACGGGTCTGGGGCATCGGCCCATCCGCGGCGGACACGACGAGGATTGCGCCGTCCACCTGTGCGGCGCCGGTGATCATGTTCTTGATGTAGTCGGCATGCCCGGGCATGTCGACGTGCGCGTAGTGGCGCTTGTCGGTCTCGTACTCGACATGTGCGATCGCGATGGTGATGCCGCGCGCCTTCTCCTCGGGAGCCTTGTCGATCTGGTCGAACGCCGTGAAGGCGACGTTCGGGTTCCTCTCGTGTAGGACCTTGGTGATCGCCGCGGTGAGGGTCGTCTTACCGTGGTCGATGTGACCCATCGTTCCGACGTTGACGTGGGGCTTCGTCCGCTCGTACTTCTTCTTGGCCATTGTTGCCGACCGCTCCGTTTGATCTGGGCTGCGCCCCTTGGGCGCCTCCGTGTTGGTGGACTGCCTTCTCGACTGTGTCTCGTACTGTTCCCATGGGGCCACCGGCCCGGGTCTTCCCGGTCCGACGGCTCCGATCAGTGGAGCACCGGGCGACTCAACTCGCTTCGGTGTTGACCCCTGGGCTGTTCACTCGCCGGTCACACGGGCGATGATCTCCCGGGAGACCGACTCCGGAACCTCCTGGTAGGAGTCGAACTGCATCGTGTACGTCGCGCGACCCTGGGTGCGGGAACGCAGGTCGGTAGCGTAGCCGAACATATCGGACAATGGGACCTGGGCTCGCACAACGTGGTTCGCCCCCCGCTGTTCCATGCCCTCGATCCGGCCGCGGCGCGACGACAGATCGCCGATGACATCGCCGAGATTGTCCTCGGGCGTGACGACCTCGACCCCCATGATCGGCTCGAGAAGAACAGGGTGGGCAGCCCGTACCGCCTTCTTGAAGGCCATTGAACCTGCGATCTTGAAGGCCATCTCGGACGAGTCGACGTCGTGGTAGGACCCGTAGATGAGCGTGACCCGGACGTCGACGATCGGGAAGCCGGCCAGCACGCCGGAGTTCATCGCCTCTTGGATGCCGGCGTCGACCGCCGGGATGTACTCCTTCGGTATCACGCCACCGGTGACCTTGTCGACGAACTCGAATCCTCCGCCGGGGCCCGTTGGTTCGAGGTCGATCACCACGTGGCCGTACTGGCCGCGCCCGCCGGTCTGGCGGATGTAGCGCTCCTCGATCTTGTGGACTGAGGCGCGGATCGTCTCCCGGTAGGCGACCTGCGGCTTGCCGACGTTCGCGTCGACCTTGAACTCGCGCAGCATCCGGTCGACAAGGACCTCCAAGTGGAGCTCTCCCATGCCGGAGATGATGGTCTGGCCCGTCTCCTGGTCCGAGCGGACCCGGAAGGTCGGGTCCTCCTCGCTGAGGGCGAACAGCGCCCGCGACAACTTGTCCTGGTCGGCCTTCGTCTTGGGCTCGACCGCGACGTGTATCACGGGCTCGGGGAATTCGAGCGACTCCAGCACGATCGGATGCGCGACGTTGCAGAGGGTGTCGCCGGTAGTTGTCGCCTTCAGGCCGACCACCGCGACGATGTCGCCGGTGTAGACCGCTTCACGGTCCTCTCGGTGGTTTGCGTGCATCTGGAGGATCCGGCCGATGCGCTCCTTACGGTCCCGGCTCGAGTTGAGCACCGTGGTGCCCTTCACGAGGGTCCCGGAGTAGACCCTCAAGTACGTGAGCTTGCCGACAAACGGGTCGCTCATGATCTTGAACGCCAGGGAGGAGAACGGTTCGTCATCGCGAGGCTCCCGCTCGATCTCCTTGCCGGTCCGGGGCTCGATTCCCATTGTGGGTGGCACATCGAGCGGGCTCGGCAGGTAGTCGACGACCGCGTCGAGCATGGGCTGGACGGCCTTGTTCTTGAATGCCGACCCGCACAACACCGGGACCAGCTCGCTCGCGATGGTCGCCTTGCGAAGCCCCCTGCGGAGATCCTCAGGGGTGATCTCCTTCTCGGACACGTAGCGCTCCATCACGTTGTCGTCGAAGTTCGAGACGACGTCGACCAGCGCGTGCCGAGCCTGCTTGGCCACGTCGGCGAGATGCTCGGGTACCTCCCGGGTCTCCCACGTTTCGCCCATGCCCTCGCCCCACACGAGGGCCTTCATCTTCAAGAGGTCGATCACGCCCTCGAAAGAGCCCTCTGCTCCTATCGGAAGCTGCACGACCGCCGGCGTCGCCTCGAGCCGATCACGGATCATCGCGACCGTGCGGTCGAAATCCGCGCCGACACGGTCCATCTTGTTCACAAAGCACATGCGAGGCACTCGGTACTTGTTGGCCTGGCGCCATACGGTCTCGGTCTGGGGCTCGACGCCGGCGACAGCATCGAAGACGGCGACGGCTCCGTCGAGAACGCGAAGGGACCTCTCGACCTCGACGGTGAAGTCGACGTGGCCGGGAGTGTCGATGATGTTGATCCAGGTGTCGCGCCAACGGCAGGTCGTCGCAGCCGACGTGATGGTGATCCCGCGCTCTTGCTCTTGGATCATCCAGTCCATGACGGTGCCACCCTCGTGGACCTCGCCGATCTTGTAGGTGCGGCCCGTGTAGTACAAGATGCGCTCGGTGGTCGTCGTCTTGCCCGCGTCGATATGGGCCATGATCCCGATGTTGCGGGTCTTGGCGAGCGGGAACTCTCGGATGGATGATGGATTGGCCATCGCCTTGCTTCGTTTCTCTAGTCTGAGATCATCGGTGTGGAATGTCGTCTCGGTCGTGGTCACCTGCGCAATCCGAAGGCGCACCGCCATCGCCGGCGTGCCGCAGCGCCCAGCCGGGCGCGCACCTGTCCGATGGGGACCGGCAAGCACCTCGGGCGCCGCTGGCAGCTACCAGCGGTAGTGAGCGAATGCCTTGTTGGACTCTGCCATCTTGTGGAGGTCCTCCTTGCGCTTGACCGTGGCGCCGACGCCGTTTGAGGCGTCGAGGATCTCGTTGGCGAGCCTGAGCGCCATGGTGCGCTCCCGTCGCTGGCGCGAGTAGCCGACGAGCCAGCGGATCGACAGCGTCGTCGCCCGGCGCGGCCGGAGTTCTACGGGGACCTGGTACGTTGCCCCGCCGACGCGGCGACTGCGGACCTCGAGCTCGGGCCGCGCGTTGTCCAGCGCTCGCTTCAGCAGCTGGAGCGGGTCGCCACCCGACTTCTCGCGCACGACCTCGAGGGCGTCGTACACGATGCGCTCGGCCAGCGAGCGCTTTCCCCGAGAAAGGACCTTGTTGCACAGCTGGGTCACGAGCACCGATCGGTACACCGGGTCGGGGACTAGCTCGCGGCGGGGTGGGGGGCCATTGCGGGGCAACTCAGGACTCCTTCTTGGCGCCGTAGCGGCTACGAGCCTGGGCACGGTCGCGCACACCGGAGGTGTCCAGGGTGCCACGCACGATCTTGTAGCGGACACCTGGCAGGTCCTTCACCCGGCCGCCGCGTACGAGCACAATCGAGTGCTCCTGCAGGTTGTGGCCCACACCGGGAATGTACGCAGTGATCTCCGAACCGCTGGTCAGGCGAACGCGCGCGACCTTACGGAGCGCTGAGTTCGGCTTCTTCGGCGTCGTCGTGTAGACGCGCGTGCATACGCCTCGACGCTGCGGCGCTCCCTTCAGTGCGGGAGTCTTGGTCTTCGACCGCTTGGATGTCCGACCCTTGCGGACGAGCTGGGCGATGGTGGGCACGCGAACCTCTCTGGGCTTGCTTGGTGAAGAGCCGTGGACGCAAGCACGCGCCGACACGACGAGCTGATGATAGGAGCGGTCACCGCTCCCCGGCAACAGTGTAGGGCGCGATCAGGCGGAGCCCTCCTCGGCCGGCCCCAGGTCGCCTAGTGGGTCCTCCTCGGCCACTACAAGATCATCGGTCGGCCCGAAGCTGGCGTAGGCGCTGCCGGCGACCGCGTACGGGTCCTGCTGTTCGTAGGGAGTGCCGAAGGCGGATCGCCCGACATCGCGCAGCCACGAAGCCAGGTTGTCGGTGCTCGCCTCGCTCACGTCGCCGGCCTCGAGGTCCGAGGACCAGAAGGACATGCGCTCGGCGTCGGGCGTCGCCACCTCAACGCTGCGATAGCGCGTCATGCCAGTGCCCGCGGGGATGAGCTTGCCGATGATGATGTTCTCCTTGAGCCCGAACAACTGGTCGGACTTGCTCTCGATCGCAGCCTCGGTGAGCACCCGGGTGGTCTCCTGGAAGGACGCCGCTGACAACCACGAGTCGGTCGCGAGTGACGCCTTGGTGATGCCCATCAGCTCGGGGCGCCCCTCCGCGGCGCGCTTGCCGGCCTGGACCAGTTCGCGATTGACCGCGGCATAGCGCTGGTTGTCCACACGCTCTCCCGGCAGGAACGGCGCGTCACCGGGCTCGGCGACAAGCACCCGGCGGAGCATCTGTCGCACGATCAGCTCGATATGCTTGTCGTGGATCGACACGCCCTGGTCCCGGTAGACCTTCTGCACCTCTTCGACGAGGTACTGCTGGGTCTCCCGGATGCCCTTGATCTCGAGCAGCTCCTTGGGGTCCTTCGGCCCGTCCACGAGCGCGTCGCCCGGGCTGACTTCCTGGCCGGTGACGACCTCGAGGTGAGCCCTCGCCGACACCGGGACGGTGTCCTCCTTGCCGTCATCCCCGACGACAACCACGCGCCGCCCGGTCTCGTCGTCGTCGATGCGGATCACCCCCGAAGTGCGAACCAGCACGGCCGCACCCTTCGGCGTCCGGGCTTCGAACAGCTCGACGACACGTGGAAGACCGTGGGTGATGTCCTCACCGACGATGCCGCCGGTGTGGAACGTGCGCATCGTGAGCTGGGTTCCCGGCTCGCCGATCGACTGGGCGGCGATCACGCCGACCGCCTCGCCGAGCTCGATGCTGCGGCCTGTCGCGAGCGACTGCCCGTAGCAAGCGGCACAGACGCCGTGGTTGGCCTCACAGGTGAGCACCGACCGGGTCCTCACGCGGTCGATGGCGGGATCGGCCGACAACCGCCGGACCTCGAGGTCCCGAAGGACGCGGCCGGCCTCGAGGACGCTGCCGTCGGAGAGCTTCACGGGCTCGATCAGGACCCGCCCGTAGAGCCGTGTCTCGAGGTAGCTCCGCTTGCCCGCCTGGTCCTGGCTGATGCCCTCGATCCAGATCCCGCGCGTGCTGCCGCAGTCGGGTTCGCGGATGATGAGCTCCTGGGCCACGTCGACAAGACGGCGTGTCAGATATCCGGAGTCCGCGGTGCGAAGCGCCGTGTCTGCGAGGCCCTTGCGAGCACCGTGGGTGGAGATGAAGTACTCCAGCACGGACAACCCCTCGCGGAAGGAGGACTTGATCGGGCGGGGGATCATCTCGCCGCGCGGGTTGGACACGAGCCCCTTCATGCCGGCGATCTGGCGGACTTGCTGCGGGTTGCCCCGTGCACCGGAGTCCACCATCATGTCGAGCGGATTGAAGGCGATCGTGGCCAGCGTCTTCTCCATCGCCCTGCCGACCTCGGAGTTCGCCGAAGTCCAGATCTCGATCTCCTTCTGGCGGCGCTCGTCATCGGTGATGATCCCTCGGCGGAACTGGTTCTCGGCCTTCTCCGCCTCCTTCTCGTAGCGGTCGAGGATCTGCTGCTTGTCCGGCGGCGTCTTCACGTCGTCGATCGAGATGGTGAGGCCGGACCGCGTCGCGAACCGGAAACCCAGGTCCTTGATCCGGTCGAGGCTCTCGGCCACGAGAACCTTCGAGTAGTGCGCCGCGATCTGCTCGACGATCGTCGCGATCGACGTGGCGCGCTTTCCGATGACGTCGTTCACAAACCCGAAACCGGCAGGGAGCGCCTGGTTGAAGAAAAGGCGGCCGGCCGTCGTCTCGAGCTCGTCGGGCTCCTCGGACACGGGCGTGTCACCGTGGCGGACTCCCCGAAGCGGGAACTCGAAACCACCGGGGCCGCGGCGGAGTCGGATCTTGGCGTGAAGGGCAATGTCTCCGTTCTCCCACGCCTGCTCCACCTCGTACAGGCGACGGAAGATCCGGCCTTCACCCTTCGCCCCGTCGACCATGAGAGTCAGGTAGTACACGCCGAACACCATGTCCTGACCGGGCACCGTGATCGGGCGACCGGTCGCCGGCGAAAGGATGTTGTTCGCAGACAGCATGAGAACACGGGCTTCGGCCTGGGCCTCGGCTGACAGCGGGAGGTGCACGGCCATCTGGTCGCCGTCGAAGTCGGCGTTGAACGCAGTGCAGACAAGCGGGTGGATCTGGATGGCCTTGCCCTCGACGAGAATCGGCTCGAAAGCCTGAATGCCGAGGCGGTGCAAGGTGGGCGCCCTGTTCAGGAAGACCGGGTGCTCCTTGATGACCTCGTCGAGCACGTCCCAGACCTGAATTCTTCGGCGCTCAACCATGCGTTTGGCGGACTTGATGTTCTGGGCGATCTCGGTGTCGACGAGCCGCTTCATCACGAACGGCTTGAAGAGCTCGAGCGCCATGAGCTTGGGCAGGCCGCACTGGTGGAGCTTCAACGTGGGACCGACAACGATGACCGAGCGGCCGGAGTAATCGACTCGCTTGCCGAGGAGGTTCTGGCGGAAGCGGCCCTGCTTGCCCTTCAGCATGTCGGACAGGCTCTTGAGCGGCCGGTTGCCGGGGCCCGTCACCGGGCGGCCACGCCGTCCGTTGTCGAACAGGGCGTCCACAGCCTCCTGGAGCATCCGCTTCTCGTTGTTGATGATGATCTCCGGCGCACCGAGGTCGAGCAGACGCTTCAGGCGGTTGTTCCGGTTGATGACGCGCCGGTAGAGGTCGTTGAGGTCCGAGGTCGCGAAGCGCCCGCCGTCGAGCTGCACCATCGGCCGCAGGTCCGGCGGGATCACCGGCACGGCGTCGAGGATCATGGCCCGCGGGTCGTTGACCCGCCGACCGGACGCGTCGCGACGGTTGAACGCGGAGACGATCTTCAGGCGCTTGATGGCCTTCTGCTTGCGTTGGGCCGACAACGGGCGCCGGCCATCTGTGGGCTCGATGTTCTCGCGAAGCTTGAGCTCCTCCTCGTCGAGATCGAGGCGGTCGATCAGTCGGGCGATCGCCTCGGCTCCCATCCCGCCCTCGAAGTAGTCGCCGTACCGGCCGCGGAGCTCCCTCCACAACAGCTCGTCCTCGATGATCTTGCGCCCGTGAAGGCCCGCGATCTCGTCGAAGGCACGCCGCGCGAGCGCGATGTCGTCGTTCGCCCGCTCCCGGACGGCGGTGATCTCCTTCTCGACGGCCCGCTGGCGAGCGCGGATCTCCGACTCCTTGGCACCTGCGCTCTCGAGCTCCGCGAGCTCACGTTCGAGCTCGGCCAAGCGCCGCTCGGCCTCGAGGTCACGGGCTCGCTCGATCTCGCCGATCTCGGTGGTGAGCTCCACCTCCAAATTCGGCAGATCCGCGTGGCGACGCTCCTCGTCCACATGGGTGACGAGGTACGCGGCGAAGTAGATGACCTTCTCCAGCTGCTTCGCCTTGAGCTCCTCGCGGGCCTCGGTGCCCATGAGCAGGTAGGCGAGCCAGGATCTGGTGCCGCGGAGGTACCAGATGTGCACGACCGAGGCGGCGAGCTCGATGTGTCCCATCCGCTCGCGACGCACCTTCGAGCGCGTGACCTCGACGCCACAACGCTCGCAGATGATGCCGCGGAACCGGACGCGCTTGTACTTGCCGCAGTAGCACTCCCAGTCCTTGGTCGGCCCGAAAATCTTCTCGCAGAACAGGCCGTCCTTCTCCGGGCGCAGGGTCCGGTAGTTGATCGTCTCGGGCTTGCGAACCTCGCCGTGCGACCACGTCCGGATGTCGTCCGCGGTGGCGAGCCCGATCCGAAGCTGATCGAAATCGTTGACATCGAGCACCTAGAAGCTCCTCTCCGCAGCGCGGCGCGCGTCCTCCTCGTCGGACCCCCGCTCGGGGCGACTGATGTCGATCCCGAGCTCCTCGGCAGTCCGGTACACGTCCTCGTCCAACTCGCGCATCTCGATCTCCTCGCCGGTGGTCGAGAGCACCTCGACGTCCAGGCAGAGGGATTGCATCTCCTTTATGAGCACCTTGAAGCTCTCGGGGATCCCGGGCTCGGGGATGTTCTCACCCTTCACAATGGCCTCGTAGACTTTCACGCGACCCAGCACGTCGTCGGACTTGATGGTGAGCAGTTCCTGCAGCGCGTACGCGGCGCCGTAAGCCTCGAGTGCCCACACCTCCATCTCACCGAAGCGCTGCCCGCCGAACTGGGCCTTACCGCCGAGGGGCTGCTGGGTGATCATGGAGTACGGGCCCGTCGACCGGGCATGGATCTTGTCATCGACGAGGTGCGCGAGCTTCAGGATGTAGACGAAGCCCACGCACACGGTGTTGTCGTAGGGCTCGCCCGTGCGCCCGTTGTACAAGGTCGCCTTGCCGTCTGTGCCGATCATCTTTTCGGTGGCGGCGTCGACAGAGTCGGGGAGCAACTTCCCGAGCAGCTCCTGGATCGTCGAGTGCCGGCCGGCCTCTTCCTTCTCGTCCCAGTGCGCACCGTCGAAGACCGGCGTCGACACCCAGATGGCCGGGTCCGTGCTCGGCCGCGTCTTGGTCTCGGTGCCCCGCACGATGTTGCCGGAGAGCACGCGCTTGTCGGCGCCTTGCCAACCCCATCTCGCCGCATAGCCGAGGTGTGCCTCCAGCACCTGGCCGACGTTCATCCGGCTCGGGACACCGAGCGGGTTCAGGATGATGTCGACCGGTGTGCCGTCGGCGAGGTGCGGCATGTCCGCGATCGGCAGGATCTTCGAGATGACTCCCTTGTTGCCGTGGCGACCGGCGAGCTTGTCGCCTTCGGAGATCTTGCGCTTCTGGGCCACATAGACCCGCACGAGCTGGTTCACGCCCGGCGGCAGCTCATGGGAGTCGTCGCGCGAGAACACCCGCACGTCGATGACCTTGCCCGACTCACCGTGGGGAACCTTGAGGCTCGTGTCGCGCACGTCGCGCGCCTTCTCGCCGAAGATCGCCCGGAGCAGTCTCTCCTCGGGTGTGAGCTCGGTCTCGCCCTTGGGGGTGACCTTGCCGACGAGGATGTCGCCCGCGTCGACCTCGGCCCCGACGCGTATGATCCCGCGCTCGTCGAGGTCCGCCAGGATGTCGTCGGAGAGATTCGGGATGTCGCGCGTGATCTCCTCGGCGCCGAGCTTGGTGTCACGCGCGTCGACCTCGTGCTCCTCGATGTGGATCGAGGTCAGGACGTCGTCGCGTACCAACCGCTCGGACAGGATGATGGCGTCCTCGTAGTTGTAACCCTCCCACGGCATGAAGGCGACCAGAAGGTTCTTACCGAGCGCGAGCTCGCCGTTGTGAGTCGAGGGGCCGTCCGCCAGTACGTCGTCGAGGCGGACTTCTTGTCCCTCGGAGACGACCGGCTTCTGGTTCACGCACGTGTTCTGGTTCGACCGCTGGAACTTCGCGACCGGATAGATCTTCCTGCCAAGCTCTTGATGCGCTCGGCCCTTCTCGCCGGCCTTGTACTCGACGATGATGAAGTCACCGGCGACCTCGACGACCTTGCCGGTGCCCTCTGCGAGCACGACCTCCCCGGCGTCGCGCGCCGCTCGGGCCTCGACGCCGGTACCGATGTAGGGCGCCTCGGGCACGAGCAACGGAACCGCCTGCTTCTGCATGTTGGCGCCCATGAGCGCGCGGTTGGCGTCGTCGTGCTCGACGAAGGGGATGAGGGCCGTTGAGACCGAGAGGATCTGCTTGGGCGAGACGTCCATCAGGTCGACTTCCAACGGTGGGACGTAGTCGACCTCGCTGGCGGTGCCATAGGAGGTGGAGGTCGCGCCCACCTGCACGCCGGCTCCTTGCGGACCGCGGCGGACGAGGACACGGTCTCCGACAAAATGCCCCTTCGCGTCGAGGGCCGCGGACGCCTGAGCTATGACGTACTCCTCCTCCTCGTCGGCGGCGAGGTAGACGATCTCAGAGGTGACCCTGCTGTCGACCACCTTCCTGTAAGGCGTCTCGATGAACCCGTGGTCGTTGACCCGCGCATAGCTGGCAAGGTGACCGATGAGGCCGATGTTCGGCCCTTCCGGAGTCTCGATCGGGCACATCCGGCCGTAGTGGGACGTGTGGACGTCTCGGACCTCGAACCCGGCGCGCTCACGCGACAGGCCGCCGGGGCCGAGCGCGGAGAGGCGGCGCTTGTGAGCCAACCCCGACAAGGGATTGTGCTGGTCCATGAACTGCGACAGCTGGCTCGTCCCGAAGAACTCCTTGATGGCCGCGACGACCGGGCGGATGTTGATCAGAGTCTGGGGCGTGATCGCCTCGACGTCCTGGGTCGTCATGCGCTCGCGCACGACACGCTCCATACGCGACAGGCCGATGCGGACCTGGTTCTGGATGAGCTCGCCGACCGAACGGATGCGCCGGTTGGCGAAGTGGTCCTGGTCGTCGAGGCGGTAGCCCGCCTCGCCGTTGGCCAGGTGGAGCATGTAGGTCGACGCGGCGAGCACTTCGCTCGGGCAGAGCACCCCGGAGTGCTCGTCCGGCCGGTCGAGCGGGATGTCCAGCAGTTGTGAGATGCGCTCGATCTCCGGGCCGAGCTTCCGGTTCAGCTTGTAACGGCCGACCCGGGTGAGGTCGTAGCGACGTGGGTTGAAGAACGCGTTCTCGAAGTAGACGCGGGCTGCGTCGAGCGAAAGCGGTTCGCCCGGACGCGCACGCTTGTAGATCTCGAGCAGTGCCTCGTCCCGTGTCGGGATGAGCTCGCGCTCGCGCTCCCACTGGGGCTCGAGGAAGTCGAAATGGCGCACGAAACGGTTCAAGAACGCCTCGTCCTCGTAGCCAAGGGCGCGCAGCACCACAAAGAGCGACAGGCGCCGCTTGCGGGCGACCCGCGCACCGGCGCTCACGTCGCGGGTCGGCTTCCTCTCGACGTCGAACTCGATCCACTCGCCCCGGTAGGGATGGATCGTCCCGGTGACGATCGTCTTCTGGTCGCGGCCGGGCTGGAAGATCACACCGGGCGAACGGACGAGCTGGCTCACAACGACCCGCTCGGTCCCGTTGATGATGAAGGTCCCGCGATCGGTCATCATGGGAAAGTCCCCCATGAAGACGGTCTGCTCCTTGATCTCACCGGTCGAGCGGTTCATGAACGACGCCCGAACGAAGATCGGAGCGGCGTAAGTGATGTCCTTCGCCTTGCACTCGTCGATCGAGAACTTGGGCGGTGGCCGTAGATCCGGGTCGGCCGGATCGAAGTCGAGCTTCAGGCTCAACTGGTCCGTGAAGTCTGCAATCGGGCTGATGTCACCGAACGTCTCGGCCAGACCGCTATCGAGGAACCACTCGAAGGAATCGCGCTGGACGGCAACGAGGTTAGGAAGCGGCAGGACCTCGTCGATGTTGGCGAACGAGTAACGCTCCGGAGTGCGGGGACGTAAGGGCAAGGGTCTACTCCTCGCGAGTGCTGATGGACCGGAAGACAGCGATAAGCGGTGCCTGGGCGCGCGTCAAGGAACTTGAAGTGCAGCAGTCACGCGACGGGAGGGCACGGCAACCTTTCATTTTACACGCGCGAAGACGCGCAAGCAAGAGGCACGCATCCGTCGCCTCGGGAAGGATACGGGAACCGCGCCTCTAGGTCAAGATGCTCATGGCCTTGCCACGCGACAACGCTCTAGTTCACACCTCTGGGCACGGCAACCCAGGACGGGCACTACTTGAGCTCGACTGCGGCGCCAGCCTCCTCGAGCTTGCTCTTGGCCTTCTCGGCATCCTCCTTCGACACCTTTTCGAGCACGGCCTTCGGGGCGCTGTCCACCAGGTCCTTCGCCTCCTTCAGCCCAAGGCTCGTGAGAGCGCGCACCTCTTTGATCACCTGGATCTTCTTCTCGCCTGGACCAAGCAGGATGACGTCGAACTCGTCCTGCTCCTCCTCGGCCGGCGCCGCCTCTCCACCGCCGTTCGAGGCGGCGGCCACCACTGCTACCGGAGCTGCCGCGGTCACACCGAACTTCTCCTCGAACGCCTTCAATAGCTCGCTCAGCTCGAGCACAGTCATGCTCGCGATGCCGTCGAGGATCTCTTCCTTGGTTGCCATGTTTCCTCCTGTTGTGCGAGTGGTTGTCGATCGTGCCTGGAGCTGGTATGCCCTCAGGCCTGCCCGTGCGTTAGCCCTCGGTGGCCTCGGCCGCGTCGGTGGTCTCGGCCGCGTTGGTGGTCTCGGCAGCGTCGGTG
>PLIM01000009.1 GCA_003139355.1 Acidimicrobiaceae bacterium
GCACGGCTCATCTGCCGGCGCGAACGCCCTCACCCAGGGGCCCAACTCAGCTTGTTCGACACCTCGGAGGGCTTCCGGCACACGTGTTTCATCACGAACGCGAATGCACTGAGCATCGACGCCGCTGCACTCGAGCTTCGCCAACGCGGCCATGCCCGCGTCGAGGACCGGGTCCGGTGCTGGAAAGACTGCGGGCTGCAGAACCTGCCGTTCGTGAGCTTCACCCAGAACCTCGCCTGGGTGGCCACCAGTCTCATCGCCGGGGCGCTGCTCTCCTGGGCGCAGATGACTTGCCTCGACGGCGAGCTCAAAAAGGCCGAGCCGAAGACGCTCCGCTACCGGCTGTTGCACGTCGCCGCCGTCCTCGTGCGCCGTGGGCACCGGCTCATCTTGCGACTGGACGAGACCTGGCCGTGGGCAGCAGCGCTCAGGCGAGCATTTCTCAGGCTGCGGACCGCGTTCCCATAACAACCCGGGTCCCGGCGCCCGACCCGACAACGGTGAGTCTCCCGAGGGCGTGACATCCGACAAGAGCACGAAGCTCTGACCTGACGCGCCCTGCCACGGCCAAGCGCCCTCACTGTCACCCCATCGTCACGGCTCGACCGTTCGCCGTTAGTTTCCCGTGGCCGGATGAATGTTCAAGGTTAGGAGGTCCTCAGCTCGTCCTGGAGGCTTCAGACACTCTCGTGTAGGTATGAGGGGCGTCGCCGTCGAGACGCACGAGCCTGGGCCGCGACGCCTGCGCCCAAACCTCGTACTGGGTCTTCATCCTGTTCCGGTGCTGGTCCTATCGCTCATGGCGACAGCATTCCGTCAAGCCCTCACCGCGAGCACCCGTACCACCCCGGGGCGTCACTGCCGGGCGCAGGATCGCTGACCCCATCGCCTCAAACACAGCGAGGTCACGGCAAGCTGGCAACGCTCCCACCGACACCGCGGAATCGTTCGGAACGCAGTGCTCGTTAGGGCCTGGGTCATCGCGTTCCAGTCGTAAGGTGGGGGTTCGCGTCGGAGGGCCGACGGCGAGGATCTCGTACTACCGGTCACTGGCGCCTACAGCACGGCTGTCGTCGAGGTCGTGGGTGTCACCGTGCTGGTACAAGCTGCCAAAGTGCCAGCCAGGACCAGGATCCCGAGGACACGGACGAGCGGTACCGGTCGCATCACTTCAAGAAGCAGGACGGGGGTGACATCGCGTATGGGGTCATCACGACGGCGCTCATGGATAGACCCTGACCCCTTGATAGGCAGCCGCCGCGTTGAACGTGTTGCCGCTGCCTGTGTTGAGGTACCAGCCGAATGTCGCCGCAAGCACTTTCGACACGGTCGGCACCGACAGTTCCA
Source organism: Acidimicrobiaceae bacterium (assembly GCA_003139355.1). Taxonomy (GTDB): domain Bacteria; phylum Actinomycetota; class Acidimicrobiia; order Acidimicrobiales; family Bog-793; genus Fen-455. The sequence continues at coordinate 1,348 of PLIM01000009.1, forward strand.
TTGCGAAGCGCGCCGACTTGCCAGGGGCGAGTCGCCCAACTGGTCCACAGTTCAGCGTGTAAGTCCAGGTGTGCTCCTGGCCCACGTGGCCAGGTATGAACAGGCTCAGCACCTCGCTGTATCCGGGGCAGGGCACAAGCGACACACTTCGGGAAGCCTCCGTGCCCGACGGCCCGTACACTTGCCGCGCGTTGGAGAGGACCACGGTGTAATGGAGGACGTGACCCGCTCTGACGTTCGCAGGCATGTCAACGGTGACATCCAGCGAGGCAAGCGAGCCAGGGGAGGGCAGAACAAGTACCGGTGGCTCGACCCCGAGGCTCACGCTCATCGGCACGCACGGCGGCATCTCGCTCGTAATGAAGGTACCCTCGCCGTTAGGGAGTGCGACCCTGACGTGCTTGTAGGGCACTGGTTTGACGTGACTTGTCCCACCTATCGGTGGGCAGTTGTCTGTGCCCCCGATGATGACGTAGCCAGAAGCTTTCGGGGCGAGGTTGGCAGGGACGATGTCTAAGGGTAAGTAGCCGTGGCGGACGACGCTCGACATGTGCCCACCGGCGGTTGTGCTGGGAGACAACTTTGGCTGGCCCTGCAAGCGACAGGTCGTCTTGGAGATGTTCGTAAGTTGAAAATCGTCCGTAACCATGCCCGCCGCAGCACCAGCACCTAGGAACTGGACCCGCAGGTCGGCCTTAGTGCATAGCGGAGCTAACGGAAGCGTCGTGGTAGTCGTCGGCGGTGCCGGGGTCGATATCCAGGCGATGAAGCTGGAGGTGCGATGAGCAGGCGGAGCGGTCGAGTTGGTACAGGCGGCGAGCATCAGCGTCATGGCCATCATCGCGACTACGCCGAGCTTGCGCACCGTGTGGATCTATACCACCGGGCGTCGTCTCCGGGGGGTCGGGTAGCACATCTTCGTGGCGATGGGACCCGTTACGTTCCAATAGCCGCGTAGGCGCGGCTGTTCACGCGCACTGACGGCAGGACCGGCTCGCCGGATAATGCCGGGTGCATGAGCAGCGGCCCGTACAAGTCTGACCCGTACGCGCCAGCGTCTATTGGACTTGCACCTGGCCCTGTGCCGTGGTGGTGGAAGCCCCGATGATGTCCCAGAAGATCTTCGCCGGGCCCGGGGGTGCGGCATCCGGTATCGACATCTCCATCTCGTAGCGCACCTGACCGTGGGCAGGGATGGAGCGGACCGTGCGACAGTCGAGCCGGTACAGGAGCTTGGTCGGGACGTTGGATGCCTCCAGGTACACCGGGCAGGGCGACAACGCCACCGGCCGGCCAGCTGAGTTGACCAGGTCGACCTCGAAGTGCAACGTCGAACCGGCTTTGGCCGTCGCCGGGAGCAGCAGGTGTGGCACCAGGCCAATGAAGCGAGCTAGCGGGTAGGTCGCTTCCGGTTTGGCGATGAAGAACGGCGTCGCCGACATGCCGCAGGGAAAGACGAGGCTGAGGCCGCTGACCTTCTTGGTGATGCCTCCCGGGACGGAAATCACCAGGCTGTGGTAGCCGGCGTCGCCTTGGTCGTTTCCCCCAGGATTGGCCACGCACGCCAACTGGTCCTCGACCAGCACCGACACAGTTGCCGCGGGAGCGACATCGCCCATCTCGCCGTACGAGGGCACCGGCTCAGCGACGGCAACCACGGTTGGCTGCCCCGGCGCAGCGGCCACGACTCTCGGTGTGCCCTTCAGGGTGCAGGCAGCCGAACCGGTGTTGCGGAAGGAGATGGTCACCACGAGTTCTTGCGTAGCTGCTTCTGTGCCAAGGCCGGTTTCCGCCAGGTCGGAGGCAGCGCACGGCGGGGCCCCGGTTCGTGGCCGAGGCAGCGGCAGTGGCGTGAGCAGCGAGGAGATCAGAGACTGAGTCGCCGGCTCGTCGACCCAGGGCACGACCGAGGCAGCCTTTGCCTTTGTTGCCACCAGCGCGGTCGAACTCGTACATGCAGCGAGCATCAGCGTCATGGCCATCATCGCGACTACGCCGAGCTTGCGCACCGTGTGTAGCTATACCACCGGGCGTCGTCTCCCGGGGGATCAGGTAGTACACCTTCGTGGCGATAGGACTGGTCACGTTCCGACGGTCACGGGGGCCTTGCGCTCATCGCTTATTGCGGGCACGACCGGCTCAGGACGGCCCTCGGTTCGCCAGATGATGCCGGGTGCGCAGACGACCGCAGTGACCGTCAGCGCCGCTAAGCCGTCGTGCATACTGTCCGCGTGGGATCGACAGGAACTCGCCGCCGGAAGCCCCGCCACCCACTAGGCGCTTCTTCCAATGTCAGAGGGTGGCGACGGGTGAATCACACGCCGGACGGTTATTCGACTCTCCCGTCGTACAGGGCGCTCCTGGGCATAGCCACCTTCTTTGGGAAACTCATCCGACGCGTGACCGGACAGGATCGACGCGACTAGAGCGTCACGTCACCAGCGGACTGAACGGGTTGCCCATGCTTGGTGGCCACGTCTTCCAACAGCTCGCGCTACCGGCGATTCGACAGCTCCATAGTCACTCTCCAGCCTTCGATGGTGACCTCGCATCCTTGTCCCCGCCATGCTTGACCGCCCTGATAAGCGCACTCGCCATCCGATGCTCGCCGATTCCCCGTTCGACAAGCGGGCGAAGGTGCCGCTCAAGGGCCGCTGCTTCCTCATCGCTCAGAGTCTGCGAGATGGCCGCACCGATTGTCGGCACCAGTGGATTGCTGGAGCTGGCCAGGAAGCGCTCCCAGGGCTGGGGGTTCATCCTCGGTTCGATGTCAGCACGCAGCTCCAGGTGCACTTCGTCGAAGCCCGCCATCGTCACGAGCCTGAGAAGGTCTCGCTCATCGAAGTCGATCATGGGGTTGTTCACCGGGTCCTGGATAGTGTCGTAGAGCGCATCGAGCCTGGCAGCTATGTGGGCAATGGGCGAGATGTCGTAACCGCAGAAGGCCCGGCCATGGCCCGCGACGATGAACCGATTGATCGGCTCGAAAAGTGCAAGTCGCCCGCCAGGTCGAAGGACTCGGTGGCACTCCCGAAGGCTCGCTGCCTTCTCCTTCACGTAGATCAGAACCGAGCGGATCGTGACCACATCGACAGACGCCTCGTCGATTTCCACAAGATCATCCGCAGAGCCGAGGACAAACCGGCATCGGTCCTGCAAACCTGCTTCAGCCGCGTAGTCCCGGCACAGGCCGAGCAGATCAGCGGAGAGGTCGTTGAAGATAGCCCTTCCCGACAGACCCGCACGTTCGAGGGCACCGAAACCAATCAGCCCGTCACCTGTCCCGAGGTCCAGGACGACATCTCCTTCTTGGATATGCGCAGCATCGAGCAGGCGGTCTCGAAGTGGGGCCAGGAAGGCGGCAAACAACTCACGACGGAACGAATCGTCTCCACCGTGGCGATGCCGGACGATCCACTGACACCAAGGGTCACAGTCAGCGTCATCCACCATTCGGAGTATCGCACGCTGCCCGTGGCAGCCGGTGAGTCGCCTCTTGAGAGGCGGGGAGATAGCTCAGCCTGGGCCACAGATGAGAACGCCCTGTGCCTCGACGGCCATCGAATGCTCGGAACGTCAACAGCAACGCCCGACACGCTCAAGACGGTATCAGTGCAGCTCAGCCGCCATAAATGGGAGCTAGCTACCTGATCGGTAGCTCCAAAAACACTGCAGGGTCACTGCAGGATCACTGCTACCAGGCACTCATGCCGACAACGTGATCAGCGACGCGCGCGGCGTCAGTCCGATAGCTCCGCGCAGGGTCGCGTACGCCGTAGCGAAGCCCGGCACGCCTGCTTGCTTCTACCAGCCGCCTCAACGGCCGGAGCCCACTGACGCCGCCGCCAGTGCGGCGCACGCAGTGGGCCGCCTTCGGGAGCTGTGAAAACGAGCGCCATCGGATCTGCCGGCTGAAGCTCATCAGGTGATCGTCGAGCGCGGCCACGATAGAGCGGGGGAGGGTCAACGCTCGGCGCTCTGCTCGCGTCTTCGGCTGGCTGAGGGTGATCCGGCCGGAGACCTCGACGCAGATCTCGGCGATATTGCCGAACTACGAGCTTGAGGCACGCCTGTGGGTGCCGAAAACCCCATCCAAGCGATTGACCTGGGGATTCTGTGCAGGGGGATTGGAGGACATGATCGGCACAGGCAGGCGGTCAGGACCATTCAATCCCGGCCGACGTGTATCCCAACCTGGGTGCTACCAGGTAAGCGACCTTCGCTAGACAGAAGGCATCCGATACGTGTCATCCCAGTTCAGGACACCTGGACGACATTTTCGGCACTCACAGGGTGTCGGCGATCCCAGGTCCGTGGCGCTCTTCTCGTCAGCTGTGGATACGCATTGACTCGGCCGGCTACTCGAGAGCGGTGATCGACGCGGCCATCTCACACAACGCCGCGTTCTCGATCACCTGTGTCAAGAACAAGAAGGTGCGCGAGACGATCTACGCATTGCAAGCGAACCCCGGGACGACCTGGGTGCCGGCCTTGGGCGCCGACGGCAAGCTCTTTGGATCCGAGATCGCCGAGACGACCTACCGCTTTGGTGAAAGGACCCTTCGGATGATCGTGCGCCGCCAACGCGTCCGTGCCGGCGATCAGCTCAGCTTCGAGGATCTCGACGGGTGGCGCTTCCACGCCATCGTGACGAACGTCGCGCCGGTGCTGTGCGACGCGGCCTCGCTCGAGCACCACCACCGGCTCCGCGGCGGGGCGCCAGAAGAGGCAATCCGCCAGCTGAAGGAGGACCTCGGTCTTTGTCACGCCCCGCTCGAGAACTTCTCCGGCAACTGGTGCTGGTGGCTCGCCTCCGCCCTTTCCTACAACATCGCCCGATGGGTGCGGGTCCTTGCCCCTCCCGAGGCGTTCCGGACCTGTCGCGGAAAGCGCCTCCGGCTCTGCTTTTTCAACGTCGCGGCGCGTGTCACGCGAAGCGCGCGGCGCCTTCACCTCCGCCTTCCTCGTGCCTATGGGTACGCGAACGCCTTCATCACCGCGATCGAGCGATTACGGGCGCTTCCCGCCTTCGCCTGAAAACAGCTAACACCTGGCAGATGACCGGAGGGTGGCGAAGCTTGCCCTCATAGCGGGTCGGTAATGGCTTTGGCGCCGAAACCGCAGGACAACGACGCCACCGCCGTCTTACACCGCGGTCTTATGGCCGGATTCCGCCATTTTGGGCAACTTCGAGCTCCTCAAGGCGTCGTGGAGCATCGGTCTGCAAAATCAGGGTCTGACATACCGAGAGCTGCCGGACCAATTGCGGGTGAGCGGTAGTAACCTGAGCTTCCTCGATGCGAGAGCGATCGAGCAGAACGGCGACTTCTGCGGGTCGGCATCGGTAACTCGCCGAGCTTCGGCGGTTGCCTCTGGACGCCGGCTGTTTCATCCGCTCGCACCTAGCGAACGAGAGATCGAATCGAAGGCGGAAGAACCATGGGGTACGTGGGTACAGAACGGGGCGAGGAGGACCCCGTCCGGCTCTACCTCCACGACATCGGCCAGTACCCGCTCTTGACCAAAGACGACGAGGCACGCCTCGCCCAGGCAATCGAAGCGCGATCTCAGGCCGGACAGGACCTTCAGGCGAAGGATGCGAGGCTCACCGCACCGCGCCGCCGCGAACTCAAGAGAGTCGTACAGCGCGGGGACGACGCCGGGCGGCGCTTCGTGCAGTCCAACCTCCGGCTCGTCGTAAGCATCGCGAAGAGGTACCAGGCGTCGGGCCTCCCGCTGCTCGACCTCATCCAGGACGGCAACCTCGGCCTCATCCACGCGGTCGAGAAGTTCGACTGGCGCAAGGGGTTCAAGTTCTCCACCTACGCGACNNTTCCGATCCATGCGGGCGACCTCGTCATGCTCGTGCAGAAGGCGCAAGGACAGCTCCAGGCAAAGCTCGGCCGTCCCGCGACGCTCGCAGAGCTCGCGATCGAGGTGGGACTGGCCGAGGACAAGATTACAGAGGTCCTCCGCTTCCCGGGCGAGCCCTTGTCGCTTTCCACACCGCTTCGCGAGGATGGAGATGCAGAACTCGGTGACGTTGTTGAGGACCGGTTGGCGGAGTCGCCATTTGAGGCCGCCGCGTTGGCCCTCCTGCCTGATGAGATCGCACGCCTTCTCGCACCGCTCGACGAACGGGAGCGGGAGATCCTGCGGCTGCGATTCGGTCTCGACCGCGGAGAGCCCCGAACGCTCGAAGAGGTCGGGAAGCACTTCAACCTCACCCGTGAGCGGATCCGACAGATCGAGGCTCTCGCGATGTCCAAGCTTCGTCATCCCTCGAGCGATGTGGGTGCACGTGACCTGCTGACGCTCTGATCGACCCGAAGAACGGTCTGTAGGGCACCAAAACCTCGATCGCGCTGAAGGCATTCAGCGTGGGACGCCGGCGTTT
>PLIM01000057.1:0-1484 GCA_003139355.1 Acidimicrobiaceae bacterium
CCCTCAAGGAACGCTAGGAGGGGGTCAGGGGCGCGATAGCGCCCTGGCTTGGTCTTGGGCGAAGCGACGAGCGAGATGGCTTGCTCGGCTGCGTGCATGTCGGCGTGGAGGTAGAAGGCGTAGGTGGTCGCGATGTCCTCGTGGCCGAGGATGAGCGCGATGACCTCTATTGGCACCCCTTTGGCCCGGAGCCGCATGGCGCAGGTATGCCGGAGCGAGTGGGTGGTGACTGGCTTTCGCTGCAGCGAAGGGCAGTTCGCGGCCGCTCGCTTGACGTGGAGCGTGACGCGGTGTTCGATCGCGTCGCGGCTCATATGGCTGCCGGTGGTTGTCGGGAGCAGCGGGCCAGCGGAGTCGCCGCCTGTCTCGGCCAGCCAGGCTCGTAGCAACCTGGCGGCCCCTTGAGCGAGGGGGACCTGTCGCTGTTTGCGGCCTTTCCCTGTCACGTGGAGGTTTGCGCCTCTGCCGAGGGTTACGTCCGAGCGCTTGAGCGCGGCAAGTTCGGAGATGCGCGGCCCGGCTTCGACGGCGAGGTCGAGCAGCGCCTGGTCCCGTCGCCCTGCCCAGGTGCAGAGGTCGCAGGTACCGAGTAGGGCATCTACCTCGTCGTCGTTCAAGTAGGTGACGAGCTTGCGGTCGGTCAGCTTGATCGGGATGGCGAGGACACGCTGGATCGTGCCGGCATGTTCGGGGTGGCGGAGAGCTGAGTAGGCGAACAGGGAGTGGATCGCCGAGAGGCGGTTGTTGCGGGTGCGGACGCTGTTGTTCCGCACCACCTCCAAGTGCTCCAAGAATGCGCCNNCGCTGGGCCATCAGGCGTTCGGTCAGGAACGCTTCGAGGGTTGGCGCGAGGGCGGTCATCTCTCATCACCTGCCGGCCCATCCTCGAGACGTTCTGCGACGAGCTCGATCAGCTCGGGCGATGCGCTCAAATACCAGTAGGTGTCAGTCGGGTTGACGTGCCCTAAATACGTCGATAGCGCGAGCATGCGCGTCTCGATGTCAATGCCGGAGCGATACCACGAGACAAGCGAGCGCACGGCGAAGGAATGCCGCAGGTCATGGACACGAGGTCTCTTCGTCTCGGTGCGCAGGCCGGTCCTGACGGCGAGGCGGTGGAAGGTCTGTAGCACGGCTTGGGGGATCAAAGTGGTGCCGCGGCTGGAGACGAAGAAGGTTTGCGACCGCGGTTGGGGGCAGAGCCGGTCCCGACTGGCCGCGTAGGAGGTGAGCGTGTTTGTCGCGCTCTGCTGTAATGGGACGAGCCTCGCGCGGTCGAGTTTCGCTTCGCGCACCGTGATAACGCCCGCGCTGAGGTCGACGTCGCCGCGCTGGAGGCCGATTGTTTCCCCGATCCTCATGCCCGTGCACCAAAGGAGCCCGAAGAAGGTCTCGTAGGTCAGCGCGCACAGCGGCGGGCGCAGCTGGCGGGCTGCCGCCATCAGGTCCAGCACTTCGGTTTCCTGCCACAGGTACGGTGTCGG
>PLIM01000057.1:1504-2895 GCA_003139355.1 Acidimicrobiaceae bacterium
ATGAACTGCGCGAGCAGCGGGCCGTGCAGCCGCAGCTTGAAGCCGAGCGACCGGCGTAGCCTCAGGTAGTCCTCGGCATGGCAACGAAGCTCGCTCATTGCTCATCACCTCCCGGCCACGGCTGCGCCACGGCGCGGAGTCCTTCTATGTCGACGCGGGCGTACTCCGCCGCAGTGGAGATAGCGCGATGGCGGAGAACCTCGGCGATCCCCGGCAGCGGCACCCCGGCGTTGGCCAGCTGACAAGCCAAGGTGTGGCGGAGCCGGTGGGCCCGAACAATCGGCACTCCCGCCCGCGAACAGGCGCAGCGAACTATGCCCGAGATCCCATTCGTTCCCAGTGGCCCAATTGGGGCAACAGCTCGCAGGAACACCTCCCGATGCACGGTGATCTTCGGGCGGCCCCTCCGCAGATACGCGACGATCGCCTCGCCGACGTCGCTCGGCAGCGGGAGGCGGTCCTCGTGACGTCCCTTGCCGTGCACCACGACCTCGCCGGCCCGCCAGTCGATGTCATCGAGGCGGAGGCGGGCGACCTCGCCGGCGCGCAACCCGAGGCGAAGCAAGATGAGTAAGACGGCGTAGTCCCGCTGGCCCTTGGGCCGCCGTCGGTTGCAAGAACCAAGCAGGCCAGCAGCAGTCTTCCTGTCGATCCCCATCGGCAATGACGATCGGCGCCGCCGAGCGACAGAAAGGGCTGCCGCGGACAGGTCGATCGGCGTCAACCCTTCGACGAAGCTGAAGCGCAGGAACGAGCGCAGCGCGGTCACAAAGAGCTTTGTCGCGCTCACCGACACCAATGCCGATGCCCGCAGCACGGCACCGGTCACGTCGCTCGCTGTCAGGCCGGCGAGCTCAGCGTTTGGAGCGCACCAGTCAAGGAAACGACGCGCCCGCGCGACGTACACCGACGCCGTCGAAGAGGCCACCGCCCGCTCTTCGAGCAAGAACCGCTCGAAGCGGGCGAGCAGGGCCTCACTCGGCGAGGCAGCCGCTGCCTCAACCCACGGTCGCTCCACCCCACGCTCCGCGAGGACCTCCAATATCTGGCTCAACGCCTGCCGGGAGCAGACGCGACCGCCGTCACGTCGTCGTGGCAGCTCACCCAGGAACTCCTCAAGCCGCTCCTTGCTCAGGTCGGCTGCGCTGAGTCGGCGCTCCTCCAGCCATCGGCTGAGGCGCGCCATGTGCCTCAGCTCGCAGGTGACCGAGCGCGCCGAGTAGCCACGGGCTCTCAGCTTGAGCCTGTAGTCGTCGGCAAAGGGTGCCAGTGGCCCGGTGATCCTGGGTCCCGGCACCCGTCCATTCCGTTGTGCCATATCCCCTCCTTCTCGATGGGTCCGAAAGGCGAGGATGGCTCAGGCGGCCAGGATTATGCCGACCTCACAGGCC
>PLIM01000172.1 GCA_003139355.1 Acidimicrobiaceae bacterium
TCGGCTCGGCTTGCTCGATCGGGAGCCTTCTCTCCGCTTTTTCGGTTCTTTCCGCCGGATCTCTCTTCTCGGTCCTGTCCAGCCTGTCGCGGCGTTCGACGATGTCGCACCGGTCCCGCAACCGGCAGGGCCGATGGCCGGGAGCTTTGCGGGCCGGACAGCGAGCACTTTCTCTTGGGGCAAGGTGCGCGGCTAGCCTCACCCGGACGTGAGCGCATGAAGCAATGACTACTCGACAGGCCGCCAATGAAGCCGCGCCCGAACCGAGCGCCCCGGTAGGGCTTCGCGCCAACGCTCCGCTCCTCGACGGCTATCTGAACTTCCGCGAGTCCAAGGCGACCCCTTTCACCACGCCGGGCCACAAGGGCCGTGCGTTCAAGCTCGACGAGGACCTCGGTGCGGTGGTCGCAGGCGATGTTCCCCTCTACGGCGGCGTCGACACGGTCAAGTCAGCGGGCGGTCTCCTAGCGGCAGCCGAGGGGCGCTCTGCGCGCTGGTACGGCGCAGACTGGTGCCGTTACTCGACGGGAGGCTCCACGCACTGCAACCAGGCGCTCTGCCTCGCGATCGGCCAGCCGGGCGACAAGGTCGTCGTGACGCGGTCGCTGCACCGGTCCCTGCTGCTGGGCATGGTGCTGGCGGACCTGGAGCCGTGTTGGCTGCCTACGGCGATCGACGCCGGCACCGGCATGCCGCTCGGAGTGGCCGTCGAAGACGTCGAGGCCACGCTCGCCGCCAATCCCGACGCTCGCGCTGTGCTCATCACTGAGCCGGGCTACCTCGGCACGCTCTCCGACGTCGGGCGCATCATCGAAGTCGCCCACCACTACGACGTGCCCGTCATAGTGGACCAGGCTTGGGGAGCGCATCTCGGTCACCACCCGCAGCTGCCGGCGCATGCCATGTCGCTCGGAGCGGACGCGATGGTTACGAGCATCCACAAGCTCCTCCCCGGTTACACCCAGGCGAGCCTGGTATGCGCCCGCACCCAGCGCCTAGACCGTGACCGCCTCGAACGGGGTTTCGAGGCAAGCCACTCGACGAGCTCTGCTGGATCGGTGCTGGCGAGCATCGACGCATGTCGTGCACTGATGGAGGCCCGCGGTCCCGAGCTGCTGGAACGCGTCATCCCGATTGTCCAGAACGCCCGGCAACGCCTACGTGAAGAGGTCCCGGGACTCGAAGTCCCCGACGAGAGCTCCTTCATGGCGGGTTGTTTCGACCCGATGCGACTCGTGGTTTTGATGTCGCGTGTGGGAGCAAACGGCATCGAGGTTGAGCGCATGCTCATCGACCAGGGACTTCCCTTGGAGCTGGCCGACCGCGACACCATCGTGGCGATTGTGACCGTCGCCGACGACCAGGCCACGCTGGACAAGCTCGTCAGCGCCCTCGTTCCGGCAATTCACGCGACATCGGGCCCACCGCGGTCGCCGTCGATCGCTGTGAGTTGGCAGGTCCGGCCCATGAGCGTGATGAGCCCGCGGGCGGCCTTCTTCTCCGCTCACGAGTCGGTCGCTGCGGACCTCGCTGTCGGACGCGTCTCTGCTGAGCTCATCGCTCCCTACCCGCCGGGCATCCCGGTACTGGCGCCCGGCGAGCTGGTTACCGAGGACCTCCTCGCCGGTCTCCGAGCGGTCGCAGCTGACGGAGTGCGGGTCGCGTACGCGGCCGACCCGACTCTGTCAACGCTCGAGGTCGTGCGCGCCTGAACCCAACAAGTGCCGTGGTCCCCAGGTCGTTCGAGCTCTGGCAGCACCGCTGTCCGCGGGCCCCAACGCACGTCGTCAGGATTCGAGCGGCCGGTCAGTCGCCTCGCGAGGTGCCGGGCAGCGTGACCCCGCCGATGTCGGCGCAACTCGCGAGCAGGTCTTCCTGAAATCGGTGGTCGTGCACCGAGGGGTGCGTCCTGCAGGGACGCTGGTGGTAGAACAAGGCGCCGGACACCAGCGCCCCGGCATCGTCACCGACGGCCAGCCATGCCTGGGTGACCGAACCCAGGGCCAGGTCATCGGGTGCGCCGGCCCCTCCCATCTTCGTGGCCACCCAGCCGGGGTCGACGGCGTTCGACAGGACGTCGGGTCGGTGGCGTGCGACTGCCGCGGCTAGCGCGGCGACGAAGAGCTTGCTGTCGGAGTACGCCTGCGAGCCGTTCCATCGGCGGTGCGCCCACTGCAGGTCGTCCAGAGATGGGCTCCCGCCGCGGTGCATGCCCGAGCTCAGATAGATCAGCCGGCTCGGCATCTCGACCTGGGCGGTGAGAACGTAGGGGGCAAGGACGTTGATGGCAAACACGTGGCTCAGGCCGTCTGCGGTGACGATCCGGCGAGGTTCGCTGGAACCGACGGCGGCGTTGTGGATGACTGCGTCGAATCGGCCCGTCGCGTTGGCCGCCTCCGCGACCTGACGCATGCCCGCGATGGTGGCGATGTCTCCCACGACGACAGCGGATGCCTCGGGCAGCGACATCCGCGCGTCGAGGGAGCGGCGCTCGTTGCGAGCGTGCAACACGACATCGTGATGCTGGCGCGCCAAGAGCTGCGCTGCCATGAGGCCGAGCCCGTCGGAAGAGCCGGTGATGAGTATGCGGGCCATTGGGCGCCTTTCGTTGTGGGGATCTGGCTTTCCCGGTCCGGGCTCAAACGGCGAGCAGGAGCGGGGCAAGGACCTCGAGCGCTCCGGCATCAATCCCTCCGCCGTGGGCGAGCGGCTGCACACAGACGTGGTCGGCACCGGCCTCGAGGTGGGCACGGACCCGGCTCACGACTTGTTCGGGGCTCCCGTGGACGACGATGGCGTCGACGAGCCGGTCGCTCCCCTGCTCGGCCAAGTCCTCCGCGCTATAACCGAGGCGCTCGAGGTTCGCCCGGTAGTTGGGCAGGCGCAGGTAGCGCGCGAGATAGGCCCTTGCTGTGGCCCGTGCCTGCCGCGGCTCGTCCTCGAGGACGAACGCCTGCTCGGGCGCGAGCAGGGGCGCCTCGCCGAGAACGTGACGGGCCAGCTCGGTGTGCTCGGGTGGCGTGAGGTAGGGATGGGCTCCTGCGGACCGATCCCGGGAGAGCTCGAGCATCTGCTGTCCGAGCGCGGCTAGAACCCGTGGCCGAGGCCGCTCGTCCCTGCCGTCGGCCTCGCTCTCCTCGGCGGCGTCCAGGCCGCCGAGGAAGTCGGCCATGGCCTTCAGCGGGTGCTCGTAGCGATGGCCGAGGCCTTCGACAAGAGGCGCGTGGCTCACACCGAGCCCGAGAACGAAGCGGCCGGGGTACGCGGCCCCGAGCACAGTGACCCGCCGGGCGAGCGCAGCGGGCTCCCAGGCCCAGATGTTGGTTATCCCGGTCGCTACCACGAGCCGGCGCGTTTGGGAGAGGGTCCGCTCGAGCAGGTCGAAGGCATGCCCGTCAGGGTTGCCGCCGCCCACCCAAACCGCGCCATAGCCGAGGCGCTCGACCCGGGCGGCAAAGCCACCGGGATCCTGCCCAACAGCTCCGGCGCCGACCCAGACCCCCACCCGTCCAAGAGACTGCCGCCAAGGGGCCGTACCCGCTCCCGAGCTGCTCATCGCCAGGCCTCCGTTTCGCTGACCCGCTGCACACTTTCTATCGCGAGCGCGTGCCGACGCCGGCCAAGCCTCGCCTTACTTCCTGAGCCTTCCAACCGATGATCGCTCAGGCGCGATCGGCCAGTGACCCGGCGCCTACAGCTCACCACGGGCGGGACGGGGCTCTCCGCGATAGGTACCAAACGACCACCGGTTGCCTTCGGGGTCGCGCACGGCGAAGTCCCGGGATCCATAGTCGGTCTCGTGCAGGCCGGTGGTGATCTCGGCGCCCGCAGCCACGGCCCGGGCGTGCAGTAGGTCAGGATTGTCCGTCACCACGTAGGCACCGAACGAGCCCGGCTGCAGTGGCCATGGGTCGTTCTCATCCTGGCTGGCGCTGCCAACCATGATGCCTCCGCCAAGAGGCCAGGACAGCTCCGCGTGGTCCACCCGCTCACCCTCGCCATAGACGGCCACCTCCTCGAAACCGAAGGCCTCGACAAGGAACCTGGTCCGGCCTCGGGCGTCGCGTGCCCGCAAGGTGGGCCAGACCTGCGCAGGAGGAAGGTTCTCGTTCATGCTCACATTCTCGCATTGCCAAGGAGGCGATCAGGGCGCGTCCGGGCGCTCAAGGCTCCAATTCGGGGATCTGTGTCGAGAGGCAGAACGGATGACCGGCTGGGTCCAGCAGCACCAGGTAACGGTCCGGGGCGGGCTGGGTTGCAGATCGCACCGCTCCGAGCCTGAGGGCCTCCGTTTCCGCTTCGCCCAGGTCGTCTACCGCAAGGTCAAGGTGCATCTGTTTGGGAAGGCCGCCGTCGGGCCACGAAGGTGCTTCGTAGTCGGGTGTGCGAACGGCTGCGAGCCACACCCTGTCCGTCTTCACTGCCACGAACTCGTTGCTCACGAACACGATCTCCCCGCCAAGAAGCGCCGCCCAGAAGGACCCAAGAGCGGCCGGGTCGGCACAGTCCAACGCGATCGAACCCAATCGAACAGTGGCCATGGGCGAAAAGCTAGTCGGGCCGACGAGCCGGATCGGCAGGCCGGGCCTCCGGCGGGGCTCCCCCGGCGAGCGCCTATCGAAGGTAGCCCTCGATCACGGGCGCGACGAGCGAGACGAGGTCGTCGTTGCTTGCCCGGACCACGGCGTCGGACCTCACAACGTGGCGAAGCATGGCGATACCGATCAGCTGCGCAACCACGAGCGATGCCCGGAGCTGGCCGTCGGGCCGGTCGATCAGCGAGCTCAGAGATGTGAGCATCTCCTTGGTCAGGAATTCACGCAGCATCGTTGCTGCCCGCTCGCTGGACACTGCCGAACGCACGAGACCGAGGACCACGTCCCGGGTCGGCTCTTGATCGAGCATGAGCAGGTACCGACCGACGATCAGTTCGGCCGCCTCGGGCACTTCGAGGGCGTCGAGGTCGCCGAACAGCCCGGACGGGCCAATCGTCACCTCGAGCGCGGCAAGGAACAACCCGTCTTTGGAGCCGAAGTAGTGGACGAGGAGAGCTGGATCGACGTGGACCTGCTTGGCGATGCTCCGCAGCGACGTGGCCTCGTAGCCGCGGGCGGCGAATGCTCGTCGCGCCGCAGCCAGGATGTCTTCGCGGGTGTCCGGTGCCCCCGGGCGCCTCCCGGTACGACTCACCGTCGCGAGTCCCCCGAAACGACGCTCACGAACGCTTCCTCGAGGTTGGCCGGCACGGTTGCCACCTCCCCTCGCAGGTCGTGCCGGGCCAGCAGAGCCTCGACTTGCTGTGGTGAACCGGGGACCCGGAGCACGTCGCCCTGCGCCTGCACCACAAGGCCCTCAGCGTCTAGCACTGCGAAAGCTCTCCGCCAGTCGTCGCAGGTGACCTGGACCACCGTGCGGCTTCCGATCACCTCGGCCACCGTGCCCTCTGCCGCCACGCGCCCGCCGACCATCACGACAAGCCGATCGCACTGCTCGGCTTCTTCCATGTTGTGTGTGGTCACCAGGACGCCGGCGCCGTGCTCGGCGCTCTCGCGGATGTCCTGCCACAGCCTGGCCCGGTTCAATGGCCCGACCCCGGAAGTCGGCTCGTCGAGCACCAAGAGGTCGGGCTTGTGGGAGAAGGCCACCGCGAAGGCCACTCGCCGTTGGAGGCCGAGCGGCAGAGTTCCGACGAGCTCGTTCTTCGAGCCACTGATGCCCGCCGGCATGCAATCGCGAGCGGAGCCGAACGCAGCGGCGGTAAAGGTCCAGTTCTCCTGAACCGTCATGTCGTCATACAGTCCGAGCGTTTGCGGCAGATATCCCACCCGGCGACGGGTGCTCATCGACGGGAGAGCCCCGAAGAGGAGTGCCTCGCCACTCGAAGGGCGCAACAGCCCGAGCAGGAGCCGGATGAGGGTGGTCTTCCCGGCGCCGTTCGCACCGAGGAGCCCGACGACCTCGCCGCTGTTCACGGACAGGTCCACGGAGTCGACGGCGGTGAGAAGGCCAAAACGCATGGTCAGGCTCCGGCCCTCAGCGAGCACGGTCATCGAGCCACACCTTCTGCTCGTCCGCCAGGGCGGCAATGATGACGGCGTCCTCGAAGTCGGGTTGCCGCGGCTCGGCTCCCTCGGGCAGGTCGTTGGACGGTGCCCACACGCGCCACGTCGTTCCCCAACGCCACGAGAGACCTTGGGGCTGTGACGTCGATCGAACGACACCCAGCTTGCCCGGGACAGAAGCGATGATGTCGGAGGGGGAACCGGTCCCGATCGACCGGCCCTGTTCCAACAGCATCACCGTTGATGCGCGGTGGGCCTCCTCCACATATGTCGTCGTCGCGACGACGGCGGTGCCGTCGGCCGCCGCTGCGGAGATGAGGCGCCACAGCTCGGCTCGGCTCACGGGATCGACACCGGTGGTCGGCTCGTCCAGAACCAGCAGGGCCGGACGGTGCACAAGCGCCATCCCGACCGCGAGCTTCCGCCGCATCCCTCCCGAGAGCTGCCCACCAAGACGGGTCCGTGCATCCGCCAGGCCGATGCGCTCGAGCAGCTCAGTCGACCTCTTGGCGAGCACGGAGCCGAGCACGCCGTAGGCGCGACCAGAGAAGGCCAGGTTCTCGTCAACAGTGAGGTCGACATACAGCCCGGCCGTGGCCGGGACGTAGCCGATCTCTTTCTTGGAGGGCCGCCGGGCGATGCCGCTGCTCAGCGGGACGAGTCCGACGAGTGCCCGCAAGAGCGTGGACTTCCCGGCGCCGTCACCGCCGACTACGACGCTCACAGTTGAGGATTCTGCTCTCAAGCTCACGTGATCGAGCGCTGTTCGCGACCCGAATCGGACGCTCGCGGACTCGAGACCCCACGTCATGGCGACGCCGACTCGGGTCCCGGCACAATGACCCGACTGCGTCGGGCGCTCGGTGCAAGGTCACGCCGGAACCGGAGCATCGCGAGTCCGAGGACAACGACCGCCATCGCTGCCAACACCACGAGCGGCTCCCAGAGCGTCGTGATCGGGGTGTCCTTCAACATCACACCACGGCTGATATCGATGTACCACGAGAGCGGCAGCACGTAAGCGATCCATCGGACACCTGCGGCCATCGACGCGATCGGGAAGATCAGGCCGGACAACAGGATCTGGGGTACGACGAACATGATGGCGAGTTGAATGGCCTGGCCCTGGTTCTGCGAAACAGTGGAGATCAAGACGCCCATCCCCAGTGTGACCAGCAGGAACACGAACGCGCCAAGGGCGAAGATCCCGACATTTCCCGCGAACGGCACGCCGAACAGCAGCATGCCGACGACAACGATCACCATGAGGTCCAAAGACGCGAGGAGCAGATAGGGGACGATCTTCCCGAGGATGACATCCCATGGCCTGAACGGCATGACTGCAAGCTGTTCGATGGTCCCGGACTGTCGTTCCCGCACGATGCCGAGGCTTGTGATCAGGCCTCCGACGAAGAGAAGGATCAGCCCGGTCAGACCCGGGATCATGATCCACGAGGTGGAGAGATTCGGGTTGTAGAGGATCTGGACGGTGACCGCCGGGGCCGTCGCGCCAACGGCCTTGGCGGCCTGGGCCATGCGCGCGAGCGCGCCCTCTGCGGCTTGCACCGAGAAGAGCTGGGTTCCGTCCATCAGGGCGAGAACCGGGCTCTGGCCGGTGACCACGCCGACCACTGCCCTTCCGTCCTGCAATCGTGACTCGACGAGCGACCTGCCGGCAGTTGGGTCGACCTCGACGACTTGGAACGGGGCGTGGAGTTGACTGGCAACCAGCTCAGCTTGTGGTCCCACGACGACGGTCGGAATGCTCGACACCTCGAACCTGGCCGCGTAGCCGAAGATCACGAGCAGCAGCACGGGCAGGACGATCAACATCGCCAACGTTCGCCTGTCCCGTTTGAGCTGCCGGAACTCCTTGACGATCATCGCCCACATGGCCGGCCTCCTAATTCAATGACCGTTGAACTCTACGCTCGTTGAATTATCGCGTCAACGACTTGGCCGAACTCGTCACTTGGGTCTCGGCTCACCGTTCGTGCTGGCGCGGGCGATCACCTCAGCGCCGTCAACCGGGCCGTCCAACCGGCTGAAACGCACGGGAAGCTGCATGTGGAGCCAGTACAGCTCGGCGCAGGTATGGGCAAGCACATGGCCAAGGTCCTAAAGGGCCTCACAGAGTTCAGTGGCGTCACCCTCGGCGAACTCATTGAGAAGATCGCCTTGCATTCCGTTGAGCCGGTAGAAGCTCAAGAGGGAGAGGCGTGCAGGTCCTCATGGCAAGGCGGCCCGGGCCGCGAGCACCGATCTCGAGCGGATCTTTGGAACGGACTCTGAGGTCCATGCCACTCGCCGTCTTGAAAGGGGCGGCGACGAATCGCCCGGCTCACGCGCTGACCACACATTGTCAACCGGCGCTCGCCAGTGATTGGGACCGCCCACGCCGTGAGCTCTACACCTCAGGCTCGAAGAGCCAGGTATTGATCACAGATCTCGAGCAGTCGCTCACGCCCGAAGCTCTCTTCGTGGCCGCCGTGGACGATCCTCACCGGCAGTTCACGAAGTCGTCGCATTGTCGCGACGTATGCATCGATGTCCGAACCGTCGAGCTCGTCGAGCAGGGGGCCGTCGTAGACCGCGTCTCCCGAAAAGAGGATCCCCGTCGACCTCTCCCACAGTCCGATGCTCCCAGGCGAATGTCCGGGCAGGTGCAGGACTTCAAGACGGCGGTCTCCGAGGTCGATGATGTCGCCGTCGTGGAGCGCGCGCGTCGCTCGAACGGCGTCACGCTCGAAGTCCAACGTTTCCAGTCCCCCGACCGGCACCGCGTCGACAAGCAGGTCGGGAATCTCGTAGCCAGCGCGCCGGTAGGGGCCGAGCACCGTCTCGCCGAAGGGGGCGGACTCGAGGCATACCCGCACCGGTTTGGCGAGCTCGTCGACCTCTAGG
>PLIM01000176.1:0-13198 GCA_003139355.1 Acidimicrobiaceae bacterium
CGATTGCGCCTCGAGCCGGCGCCGGAACAGCCGACCGAACTGCAGGAGCTCAGTCGCCCTCCCTAAAGCCTCGGCCCACCGGGCTAGTGTCGTCTCCGGTGGGCGATACTGGGGGTCAGCGAGCTGTCGGGGCGGACCTGGGCCCACTGACGCAGCCGTGCAGTGGCCTGAGTGTGTGGGATGCCGACCCGGCTCTCGGCAGGGTCGTCCTCTCAGTCGGGCAGATCGCCCAGCGGGTCGCTGAGCTCGGCGAGATGATCACGGCCGACTATGCCGACCGGCCGCCTCTTTTGGTCGGGGTGCTCAAGGGTGCCTTCATGTTCCTCGCCGATCTTGCCCGGACGATCCAGCTGCCGCTGGAGCTCGACTTCATGGCCGTCTCGTCCTACGGCAGGGCGACGAAGACAAGCGGCGTCGTGCGTATCCTGAAGGACCTCGACATCGATCTCACCGGTCGTCACGTCCTCATCGTCGAGGACATCCTCGACAGCGGTCTCACCCTCTCGTACCTGCGCAAGAGCCTTCTGGCCCGCGGCCCGGAGAGCCTGGCCGTCTGCTCGCTCCTCGTCAAGCGCAGCCCTCAGCCGCGGCCGGACCTCGAACTCGCCTATGTCGGCTTCCATATCGAGCCCGAGTTCGTCGTGGGCTACGGCCTCGACGTTGCCGAGCGCTACCGCAACCTTCCGGACATTCGCGTGTATCTGGCCGGAGAGCCCGAATGAGCTCGTTGCCGGCTGGGGCGTCGTTGCGCCGGCAGTCCCGTTCATGAGCGACACGGGCGCCGCACCCGGGCCGGAGGCCGGCATCCGCGGACCTGTCGACAGAGAGCGTGTCATCCTGGCGGTCCGCGAGCTCCTGGCCGCCATCGGTGAGGACCCGGACCGTGAGGGCCTCGTGCGCACGCCCGCGCGGATGGCGTCGATGTACGCAGAGCTGTTCGACCAGGCCGGTGAAGATCCGGCAAGGTTCCTGACCGTCACCTTCGCCGCCGAGCATGACGAGATGGTGATGGTTCGCGACATCCCGTTCGCGGCGTTGTGCGAGCATCACCTCGTCCCGTTTCTCGGCAGGGCTCATGTCGCCTATATCCCGAGCAAGGATGGGCGGATCACGGGCCTCTCGAAACTGGCCCGCGTCGTCGACGCCGTCGCTGGTCGCCTCCAGGTCCAAGAGCGCATGACGACCCAGATCGCGGACGCGATCGAGAAGGCTCTCATTCCGCGAGGCGTATTCGTGGTCATCGAGGCCGAGCACTTGTGCATGTCAATGCGAGGTGTACGCAAGCCCGGGACCGTCACGGTCACCTCGGCGGTGCGAGGGCTGTTCCGCTCTGACCCGAGGACTCGGGCAGAAGCCATGGAGCACGTGCGAGGTAGAGGCATCTGAACCTCTACGCTTGAGATGTGTTCCCCCTCGTGATGGGCGTGCTGAACATCACATCCGATTCGTTCTCCGACGGCGGTATCTACCTTGACTTCGAGGCTGCCGTGCGCCGCGGGCGCCAGATGGTGGCTGAGGGTGCAGATGTAGTCGACGTCGGGGGCGAGTCGACGCGACCCGGTGCCACGGCGGTCACAGCCGACGAGGAGCTCCGCCGTGTCGTGCCCGTCGTCGAGGCGCTCGCAGGCGAGGTCCGGGTGTCGATCGACACGACCAAGGCTTCTGTCGCTCACGCCGCCCTCGCCGCTGGGGCCACCCTGTTGAACGACGTCTCGTCGAGCCTCGCCGCGGTTGCCTCAGAGCATGGCGCCGGCTACGTCGCGTTGCACTGTAAGGGGACTCCCGCCGACATGCAGCGAGACCCGCACTATGACGACGTCGTTTCGGAGGTTGGGGAATTCCTCGAGCTACGCGCCGCTGACGCCCGTGCCGCGGGCGTTGGGGAGGTCTACGTCGATCCTGGGATCGGGTTCGGCAAGTCGGTCCGTCACAATCTTCAACTCTTGGCGGCGCTCCCACGGCTCGTGGCAACCGGGGTCCCTGTGCTGGTCGGAACGAGCCGCAAGAGCTTCATCGGCCATCTCGGCGCCGGCGGGTCCCCCGATGGCCGTGTCGGTGACATTTCGCCACTTGGGGCCGATGACCGGCTGGAGGGCTCGCTGGCCTCGGCCGTGTGGGCGATGGCCTGCGGGGCGGCCGTTGTGCGGGTCCATGATGTCGCAGCCACCGTGCAGGCGGCCCGTCTGTTTCGCGAGATAGCGGCATGAGGGGACGATGGGCGGCCGGGATTGTCCCGAGGAATTTCTGCTGGATCATCAAGGATCACCTGGCGGTCAGTGAGCGACCCGGTGGCTATGCGCCCAACCACCGCAAGGTTCGCCGGCACGAGGAGCTGTTGTGGCTCCGCGCTCAGGGCTTCACGAGAGTGGTGTCGCTTCTCGGCTCGACCCACAACCTCCATGCTTACGACGAGCTCGGCCTCGAATGGTCGCGGTTTCCCATGCCGGCCGGTGCGGACGCCCGTGAGGTGCTCGGCGAGCTGTACCCCGCCTTGCACGGTTGGCTGCGCAGCGGTGAGCGCCTGTTGCTCCACAAGGAGGAGCTTGGCGACTGCGTGATGGGCGTCGTCGCCGGCTACCTGCTCTGGAGCGAGATCCTCCCTGACGGACCGCGGGCCATCACGGCCATGGAACAACTGCTCCGTCGCCAGATGGGCACCGTCGGGCGGATGATCGTCAGCGTCGTGGAGGAGGTGCCTTCACTGGAGAGCTTCGTTTTGCTCGACGGCGGAGCCGCCGAGGCTGCGGGTGGGGCGGCGGAGCCGGAGGGCGACGGGCTCGGCGAGGCTGACGGCGCCCGGGCCGACGACGGCGAGGGTTTGCCCGGCGGCGTTTCGTAGATGAGCGACCGGATCGAATTACGAGGACTTCGAGTGCTCGGGCGCCATGGCGCCCGCGAGGGGGAGCAAGATGCCGCGCAGCCCTTCGAGGTCGATCTGGAGGTCGAGGCCGAGCTTGGTGAGGCGGCTCACGACGATGACCTGACCAAGACCGTCGACTACTCGCTGGTTGTGGAGACGGCCATGGCGATCGTCGGTGAACGCCAGTACCGCCTGCTGGAGGCGCTCGCCGGGGCCATCGCTACCGGGGTCCTCGATATCCCTGGCGTCCAAGCGGTCACGGTGACGGTTCGCAAGCTCCGACCTCCTGTCGCGGCGGACATGGCCTCGGCCGGAGTGCGGCTACGACGGGAGCGGGGTGACAGGTCTGGATGAGTGTGGAGGCGTTCTTGAGTCTCGGCTCGAACATGGGCGATCGCCTGGGCTATCTCGAGCTTGGGGTGCAGGCGCTCCGCTGCGTCGATCCCGACCTGAGGGTTTCGCCCGTCTACGAGTCGGCTCCGCTGGGTGGCCCTGAGGCCCAGGGCCGGTACCTGAACTGCGTCGTCCGGCTCGAGACCAGCCTGAGTGCCCGGCAGCTCCTGGAGGTTGCGCACGGGCTCGAGGAGTTGGCGGGCCGGGTTCGCACAGTCCGCAATGGGCCGCGCACGCTCGACGTCGACGTCCTTGTCGTCGGAGACCTTCAGATCTCCGAGCCCGATCTCGTGGTGCCGCACCCGAGGATGTCCGAGCGCGGCTTCGTATTGGCGCCGCTCGAGGATCTTGACGCTTCGCGCGTACCAGCGGATTGGCGTTCCAGGCTCGCCGAGACGGACCCTAGATCACTCGAGCTGCGCATGGTTGGTAGGCTCCGATGACACTGAGACACGAACGGCACCTGGTGACAGGGCCGGAACGAAGAGAGCTCACCATGACAACGGTTCGCNNCGACCTCTTGTCAGCCGCCGCCGGCGTCGACGTGCTGCTGCTCACGGTCCCCGACCAATCGCTCATCGGCGTCGCCTCGGCAGTCCGGCCCGTGCCGTCTACGGTCGTGGCTCACTGCTCGGGAGCACTCGGTCTCGAGGTGCTGGCAGGACATGAGCGCGTGGCAGCGCTCCACCCGCTCGTGACTCTTCCCGACCCCGTTATCGGGGCCGCGCGCCTGCGCAGCGGTGGCTACTTCGTCGTGGCAGGGGACAAAGTCGCCACGGACCTTGTCCTGGCGCTTGGCGGCCGCACGCTCGTGGTCCCTGCGGACGCAAGGGCGGGGTACCACGCTTCTGCCTGCATCGCGTCGAACCACCTCGTCGCGCTCCTCGGCCAGGTTCAGCGCGTTGCCGCGTCCGTCGGGCTTCCCCTCGAAGCCTTCCTGCCGCTCGCCCAAGGAGCCCTCGACGACGTGAGCCTCATCGGACCAGCCGCGGCGCTCACCGGCCCAGCCGCCCGCGGGGACGTGACCACTATTGAGCGGCACCGTCAGGCGCTCGACCCGGCAGAGCTCGAAGGCTATGACGCCGGGGTCGCCCTCGCGCGTCGGCTCGTGACCGGGGAACCGGCGAAGGTGCGCGAGACCGCACAGCCACCAGCGGGTGCCGGGGGCTGCGAGCCTGACGCGATCAGTGATCGGGTGGGAACCGCCGGGACCGGCTCGTGGAGGTAGTCGCCTCCCGCGACGGGTTCCGCAAGGCGATGTCAGCTGAGCGCGCGGCAGGCGCCCGGCTCGGGCTCGTACCCACGATGGGCGCTCTGCACGAGGGGCACATGTCGCTGTTGAGGGCCGCCGTGTCGGGCTGTGACGTGGTGGTGGCGACCATCTTTGTGAACCCGCTCCAGTTCTCCTCTCGAGAGGACCTGGCGCGGTACCCGTCCAACCTGGAGCGAGACCTGGAAATGGCGCAAGCGGCCGGCGTCAAGCTCGTGTTCGCGCCTTCTTTGGGCGAGATGTACCCGCGGGGAGAACCAGAAACAAGAGTCGAGCCCGGACCGCTCGGTGAGCGCCTCGAGGGCGCATCCCGTCCTGGCCATTTCGCCGGTGTGGCGACGGTCGTCACCAAGCTGCTGTCGCTTTCTGGAGGTTGTCGTGCCTTTTTCGGTGAGAAGGACTTCCAGCAGCTGGCCATCGTTCGCAACCTCGTCGAGGATCTCGATCTCGATGCCGAGATCGTCGGCTGCCCGACGGTGCGGGAGCCCGATGGCCTTGCATGCTCGAGCCGCAACCAGCGGCTAGCGCCCGACGACCGGCCCGCGGCAACCGTCGTCTTCAAGGCGCTTGACGCGGCGCGGGCCTCCGTGGCCGCTGGCGAACGGCGCAGCACGGAGGTTGAAAGGACGATGGCTGCCGTGGTTGCGGCCGAGCCGCGAGCCAGGTTGGACTACGCAGTTGTCGTGGATCCCGTTACGTTCGAATCGCCGGTGCTCCTCGCCGGCGAGCTTCGGCTGCTCATCGCGACTGACATCGGGCCGGTCCGCCTGATCGACAACTTGGGGGTGGAGACATGAAACCTGGGCCGTCCTGCCTTCTTTGGCGCCGCGACCGGTGCATCACGACATGAGCCCGCTCCAGCGGCTCGACGTTCTCGTGATCGGGAGCGGGGTGGCGGGCCTGTCCGCGGCGGTTCGCCTCGCCCAGCTCGGCGGGGCGAGGGTCGGGGTTCTCACAAAGGGCGAGCTCGAGCAGTCGACGACGCGCTGGGCTCAGGGAGGTATCGCTGCGGTGCTGCCCGGCGACGAGGACTCGACCGACCTCCACCTGGCCGACACCCTCCGCGCCGGGGCCGGGCTGTGCGACCAGGCCGCGGTTCGCGTGCTCGTCGACGAAGGCTCCGAGCGGGTCCACGAGCTCATAGCGCTCGGCGCGGTCTTCGACAGTGTGCCTGGCGGCGGGCTGTCGAGGGCCAGGGAAGGCGGCCACTCGACGGCGCGCGTGCTGCACGCGGGCGGCACCGCAACCGGCGCGGAGGTGGAGCGCGCCCTCGTTGCAGCGGTGCGTGACAGCGCCGCAGCCATCCTCGAGAACTGGTTCGCCCTCGATCTCGTCCTCGAAGGAGCACGGTGCACCGGCGTCGTCGCGCTCGACCCCTCAGGACACCTGCAGCGTGTAGAGGCTTCCCACGTCGTCCTCGCGTGCGGCGGAGCTGGGCAGATGTACGCGGTCACGACCAATCCCACCGAGGCGACCGGTGACGGCATCGCCATGGCGCTGCGCGCCGGAGTCCCGGTTGCCGACGTGGAGTTCGTCCAGTTCCATCCGACCGCGCTCCACCATTCAGCCATGCCGCGCCCGCTCATCTCCGAGGCGCTCCGCGGTCACGGCGCGGTGCTGCGCGACGGTGCGGGCAATCGTTTCGTGGACGAGCTTCTGCCGCGCGACCTCGTGAGCCGGGCGATCGCCGTCAAGTTGGTGGAGGAGGGCAGCGACCACGTGTGGCTGGACGCGACGGTGCTCGAGGACTTCGGGCGAAGGTTCCCGACGATCGCGGACTCGTTGGCGGAGGCCGGGTTTGACCCGGTCCGTGAGTGGCTGCCGGTGGCGCCGGCCGCGCACTACCTGTCCGGAGGCGTTCTCGTGGACCTCGATGGCGCGACGGCTCTCCCGGGACTTTGGGCGGCGGGTGAGGTTGCCTGCACCGGGGTTCACGGAGCCAACCGGCTTGCCTCGAACTCGTTGCTGGAAGGCATGGTCTTCGGGGCCCGCTGCGTCGACGCAATCCTGTCGGGCCGCGACGCACCCGAGTCCACAGGCGCCCTCGCCGGCCTGGACGGTGAGACGGGCGAGGCGTTAGCGACCGGTGACCCGGCTGCGCCGATTCCCGTCGGTCAGGTCGCGGATTGCCGGTGCGGACCGGATCACCCCGAAGTTTCGCCTCGGCGGATCGGCGCCTCGCCGGACAGCCACGCGAGGGCCCAGGCACAGCGCTGCGCGCTTCAGGGCGCGATGACCAACTGGGCTGGCGTCGTCCGCGACGCTTCCTCGCTCGAGCGGGCCTCGCGAGCCGTCGCCGGCGTCGTCGCGGAGCTTGCCCCCACGGTGGACCGGATCACCGCCGAGGTGCGGAACCTCACTGAGGTCGCCAAGGCATTGCTGGAGGCGGCGACCGAGCGCGAGGAGACGCGTGGGTCGCAGGTTCGCGCGGACTTCCCCGAGACCTCGCCGAGGTTCCGCCGCAGGCTGTCGCACGGGGCGAGCCGCAGTGCGGGACCCGGAAGCAGGCGTAGGCCTAGCTCAGAGGTGCTCGGACCGTGACAAGGCCGGTTGCGACGTGCCGCGACGACGTCCAGCCTCCGATCGCGGCGGTTCGCGAGGCCGTGGCGATCGCGCTTGCTGAGGATCTCCTGCCACTCGGCGATTTGTCCGCGGCGCTGCTTCCCGGAAGCTCACGAGGCCGGGCCGCGTTCGTGGCGCGGGCACCAGGGGTGGTCGCCGGCACGCGCTGTGCCGAACAGACCTGTATCCAGGTCGATCCTGATCTCGAAGTGACCTGGGTGGTAGGCGACGGCGGCGAGATCGGCTCGGGCGCGGTGATCGGGCGGGTCGAGGGACAGTTGAGTTCCTTGTTGACCGCCGAACGGACGGCACTCAATTTCCTCTGCCATCTCTCGGGTGTTGCGACGGCCGCGCGGCGCTACGTCGAGGCCGCCCGCGAGGGCAGCCCGTCGGCCAGGATCTGGGACACGCGCAAGACCACGCCTGGTCTGCGATCGCTCGAGAAGGCAGCTGTGAGGGCCGGCGGCGCGGCCAATCATCGGGGCAACCTCTCCGAGGGGGTGCTGATCAAGGACAACCACCTGGGCGGGCTCTCGATCAGCGAGGCGGTTCACAAGGCCCTCGAGCGATGGCCGGGTCGCATGGTCGAGGTCGAGTGCGACCGTATTGGTCAGGTGACCGAGGCCCTTGATGCCGGGGCGACGCTGGTCATGTGCGACAACATGACCCCAGAGGAGGTGCGCGTATGTGTGCAGACCGTGCGTGCCCACCCGCGCGGGGCCACCGGTTCTGTCCTGGTCGAGGCCTCGGGCGGCGTCAACCTCGAGAATGTCGCCGACTACGCGAGAGCCGGGGTCGATCTGATCTCGGTCGGTGCCCTGACCCACTCGGTGATGGCGCTGGACATTGGGCTCGACCTGGAGAGCGTCGCTTCGTCAGCCGGCGCCGACCCAGGCGAACGGTGACATGACAAGCGCCAGGACGCGGACAATCATGACGAGCGATGCGGCGAGGCTCAGCCGGGCCTGACGGGCCGAGCGACACAGAACGGATCCTCCTTCTCACGAGAGAGCTCGCGACACAGCTGCACCCCCAAGCACCGCTCCCGCCGGTCCGGCTCCGGAGCCGGCTCGACGCCGATCTCGGGATCGACAGCCTCGCGCTCGTCGAGTTCCGTTCACGGGTGGAGCACTTGTTCGGGGTCACGCTCGGCGACGAGGTCTTCGCGAAAGGGGCGACGCCGGAGGACTGGGTCCGGGCCGTGTGGGCTGCCCGCGGGCAGCCGTCGACCGAGGGGCCGCTCCCCGAGCCGACGCCGTCTGGAACTGTGGATCACGCCCGCGCGGTGAGCTTCGAGGCGGGCACGCTCCTTGACGCTCTCGCGTGGTACGACGAGCACGAACCGGACCGGCCGCACACGCGAGTGCTCCACCTCAGCGAAGCCACGCCGTTGGTCGAACGGACCTACGGAGAGCTCGCAGCCGCCAGCCGCGAAGTGGCGAACGGCCTTCGCCAGCACGGGATCGGGCCCGGCGACGCCGTCGCGCTCATGCTGCCCACTCATCCGGGCTACTTCGACGCCTTCTGTGGCGTGCTCCTGGCGGGAGGCGTCCCGGTGCCGCTGTACCCACCTGGCCGGGCGTCGCTGCTCGAGGACCACCTCCGCCGCCAAGCGCGCATCCTCGGCGACGTGAGAGCGGTCCTGCTGATAACCGACGAGACCGTCGCGCCGGCGGCGCACCTGCTCCGGGCCTGCGTTCCTGGGCTCAAGGGATGCGTCACCGTCGAAGAGCTGCGCTCGAGTGACCGAGGCGGACTGAGGCTCCCGGTCGTCCGACCAAGCGACACCGCACTTGTCCAGTACTCCTCGGGCAGCACGGGCCACCCGAAGGGCGTCGTGCTCACGCACGAACAGCTGCTCGCCAATATCCGCGCACTGGGGGCGGCGGTCAAAGTGGGCCCCGAGGACACGTTCGTCAGCTGGCTGCCTCTCTACCATGACATGGGTCTCATCGGAGGGTGGCTCATGAGCCTCTGCTTCGGCTACATGTTCGCCGTGATGTCACCGCTTTCGTTCCTCGCCCGGCCCGCGCGCTGGCTACGCGCTGTCGAGCAGCACCACGGCACCTTGTCGGCATCGCCGAGTTTCGGCTACGAGCTCTGTGTCCGCCACATCGCCGACGACGAGCTGGCAGGGCTCGACCTCTCCTCCTGGCGGATCGCCTGTAACGGCGCCGAACCCGTGAGCGCGAACACGATCCGGCGCTTCGCCGAGCGATTCGGCCCTTACGGCTTCCGTCCCGAGGCGATGGCGCCCGCCTATGGCCTTGCCGAGGCGGGTCTAGGGCTTACGTTCCCGCCTCTTGGACGGTCTCCGCTGATCGACTCGGTCGACCGCGAGACCCTGGCTCGGTCCAGCCGCGCGGTGCCCGCCACGAACGAGGCCCCCGCACGTCTCGTGGTGTCTTGCGGGCGGCCCCTGCCTGGTTACACAGTGCGGATCGTCGACGAGACCGGTCGCGAGGCTCCCGAGCGCGCCCAAGGGGGAGTGGAATTCCGTGGACCTTCGGCGACGAGCGGCTACTTCGGCGACCCCGCCGGCACCGAGGCCCTGCGCCACGGCGACTGGCTCGACACCGGCGATATCGGCTACCTGGCGGGTGGGGAGCTGTATCTCACGGGCCGGGCCAAGGACCTCGTCATCCGGGCCGGTAGGAACCTGAACCCTGAGGAGATCGAAGAGGCGATCGGTGACGTCGCCGGCGTCCGGCGTGGCTGCGTCGCCGTGTTCGCGAGCGACGATCCGGAACTTGGTGCCGAGCGGCTTGTGGTCGTGGCAGAGACGAACCTCGGCCGCAACGAGTCCGAAGCGCGATCCGACCTCCGGCGGAGGATCGCGGCTGCCACCGTCGGCGTCGCAGGCGCGACCGCGGACGACATCGTGCTCGCGCCGCCGGACAGCGTCCTCAAGACCCCGAGCGGGAAGATCCGCCGGGCTGCCACGCGGGACCGTTATGAGCTTCACAGGATCGGGAGGCGTTCGCGGGCTCTGCGGTGGCAAGTCGTGCGTCTTGCGTGGTCGGCGGGCGCGCTCCGCCTGCGGCACATCGGGGGTGAAGCGCGTTCACTCGCCTCGGCCGGTCTCACCTGGGCTGTCCTCATCGCTGCCGGCGCTCCCGTGTGGCTCGCCGTCTTGGCGTTGCCCACTCTCCGGTCCCGCTGGCGGCTCATCGCCTGGGCCGGCCGGGTGCTCGGGATCGTTGCCGGCGTGCGCCTCGAGGTGACCGGCACGCCTCCCGACCCCGCCAGCTCATTTGTCGTTGTCGCGAACCACATGAGCTTCCTCGACGGCCTCGCGCTCATCGAGTCCTTCGCGTCGCCTCTTGCCTTTGTTGCCGGTGATGAGCTGGCGGACCAGCGCATCGCCGGACCGTTCCTCCGCCGGCTGGGGTGCGAGTTCGTCAACCGTGAAGCCGTGACCGAGCAGGTCGCAGGCGCGCAAAGGCTCGCAGGGGTGCTGCGTTCGGCTCGACGCCTAGCGGTCTTCCCCGAGGGCGGCCTGGATCGAGCGGTCGGAGTGCGGCCCTTCCGCCTCGGGGCGTTCGTGACGGCGGCCGAGGCCGGCGTACCGGTCGTGCCCGTCGGCATCCGGGGCGGCCGCGACGTGCTACGACCGGGCGAGAAGTTCCCGAGGCGGGGGCGCGTCGGGGTCGCCATCGGCGACGCGCTCGTGCCGAAGACCTCCGGTTGGGATGCGGCGTTGCGGCTCGCCCAAGACGCCCGGCGTGCAGTCTGCGAGTTGTCGGGCGAGGCAGCGGTCGACTGACACGCCGTTGTCTTCCTGGCCCGCTGGTGTGCGCGCCGGCTCGCTCCCGAGCCGCTCCGCTCCCGAGCTGCTCCGCTCCGGGTCCCTGGTCCGAGACCTGAGGAGCGCTCGCGACGAGAGGTTGGTTGCGAGCCCACGCCCTGACTAGACCCCGTTGACGCCGGTGCTCACGGCCTCCTGCTGGGCCGATGTGGGCTCGCTGCAACAGAACCACGGCTCGCTGAGCCTCGGTCTCGGCCCGGCCGGCCCCTTCGATCGGCTCCCGTGGTGGGGCCGGGCCGTAGCAGAGCTCATACCGCGGCCCGGCGCACGGGCGCGGACGCGGGCGTCCACCTCAGCGAAGGTGTCCCCGGCTCTGAGTGCCGCAGGTCCGGTGCCGGCGGCCTCGACAAGTGCAGCGAGCTCCGCCTGAAGGTCATCGAGCCCCGCCTCCCCGGCCGTCCATACCCAGCTGAGCCGAGCGGCGTCGTAGTGGTGGAGCCGCGGACTCACCTCAGGTGCCGACAGCAGCAGGGAGCCCTCGGGGAGCAGGAGCCGGATCGCGTACTGGACGGCGTCGACGTTCGCCACGAGGTCATGTGCGACGACGAAATCGAGCATGGCGACAACCTCGGCCGTCTTCGTCCACGGTGTGAAAGGCAGCCACGAGGGCCGGACCTCGATCCCGTGGCGTCGCAGCAGGGTCACCGCCGCGCTCTCACCGGCGGCCGTGTGCCCCTTGTCCAAGATGCGCAGCGTGGTGTCGTCGACCGATTCGAACGCCGACACGACGAACAGGCAGCCGGCCTTGGCCATGGCGGGCCACAGGTCCTGGTGGGCCAGGATGTGCTCGACCTTGGTGGTGCAGTCGAAACTCAGATGGGGGAAGCAGGAGTGGACCGCCTGGGCGACGCGCATGGCGTGCCGTGGTCCGTTCAGGAAGTCGGGGTCGGCAAAGCTCACGTGCCCTGCGCCCATGGTCACGAGCTGGGCCACGTCGCTCACGACGACATCTTCGGGCACTACGCGGAGGCGGCCGTCGTACACGACCGGCAGTGGGCAGTGCCGGCAACGGTGCGAGCAGCCATGGCTCGCTTCCACGGCGCCCGCGAGCTTCTCCTCATCGCCCAGGACGAGCCGGGCATAGCGTTCCAGCGGCGGCAACAGATCACGCGCCGGAGTGCTGAAGCCACTGCGGCCGAGATGCACCACGACATCGCCCCCGATGCCGGGCGCGCTGGCACGGCCGGCATCGTCCGCCCATGCGAGCAGGGCCGGTTCGTACTCCCCGGCGATCAACCGGTCGGCGATGCCCGTGGCCGTCGCGGTCGTCAGGTCGCGGCTGATGCCGGCGTACAGCCCGTACAGGCAGACCGGGAGCTCAGGGCGCTGGGCCCGCACCGAAGCTGCGAGGGCCACGGCCATCCGCATCGCCGTGTGCATCGGTACGGAGAAGGCGACCCGGTCGGCCCAGTCCACGAGGTCTCGGTCCCAGGGCTCGACCGACACGTCGATGGCGCGCACTTCGTGGCCTTTGGCCCGCAGCGCCGCAGCAGGGGAGGCCACGTGCACAGGCTGGTGCCCGAGCTCGTAGGTGGACACCAGAAGGACGCGCACGCCGGCACGCTATAGCGATCGTGCCCGTGACCCGTCCAGCGACAGCTCCGCCGAGTGAGGGCCCTAGCATGGGTCGGGCCCACCCTTCTCGAGGACATCTGATGAGCGACGGCGATAACAGCGGCAGCGACGTGGTCCCGGTCCTTCGACTGACGACGCCGGCCTTGGCCGAGGTCCTCGAGCTGAGAGCCGGGGAGGCCGCGCCCGAGTCGCTTGCCCTGTGCGTGGAGGTCGGTGGCGCGCATGACGACGTGTACGCCTACGACATGTACTTCCAAGCCACGTCCGACGCGACTGCGGGCGACTGGATCGAGCACCTCGACGACCTCACGCTGATAGTGCCCGGCCAGAGCATCGACCGGCTGCGCGGCTCGGTCCTGGACCTGAGCCAGGACCCAGACGGTGGTGGGATGGTCATCCGGAACCCGAACCGGCCGCCTCCCGCCCACCGGAGCCCGAGGATGACCGGGCCGCCCCCGGACCTGAGCGGAGACGTGGCTCAGCGCCTGCTCCAGGTCCTCGACGAGCAGATCAACCCCGCCATAGCGGCACACGGTGGTCGGGCGGACCTGGTGGCAGTCGAGGGAGTTACTGCCTATCTGCGTCTCTCAGGCGGGTGTGCCGGTTGCGGTCTGGCGGCGGTGACGCTCAGCCAGGGCATCGAGGTGGCGATTCGTGAAAGCGTGCCCGAGATCGTGAACATCGTCGACGTGACCGATCACGCGTCCGGCACCAACCCGTACTACGAGGC
>PLIM01000176.1:13213-15642 GCA_003139355.1 Acidimicrobiaceae bacterium
GCAGATCCTCTTTGCTCATTGCTCGGTCACAGCGTCGAACGCGGGTGGGTACACCACCTGACCGCGGATCGATGCCGTGTAGTTCCTCAGGCGGAGGACCTGGGAAGCTTCCGCGGGCGCCCAGGAGGGAAGCGTCATGTGGATGTCGTATGGCACCGAGTACTCGAAGCCCAGACGTCCATAGAAGACCGGGCTGCCCTGGAGCACGACGAGCGGTTCGCCGCGTTCGTCGGCTCGCGCCGTCACCCGTCGGACCAATGCCGATCCCATACCTCGGCGCTGGAATCCTGGGGCGACGGCCAGGGGCGCGAGGACGGCGATCCGATGCTGCGCCTTGACCTCACGGATCGTGGCGTAGCTGATCATCACGTGGCCGACGATCTGTCCGTCGACGTCGGCGACCAACGACAGCTCCGGCACGAACTCTGCCGAGGCACGGACGGCTTCCACCAGCCGGGCCTCTTCAGGGGATCCGAACGCCGCGGCAACGACGGTCGACACCGACGGGTGATCCGCGTTGCACTCGACACGGATCTCGAGGCCCGGGGGCAGTTCCTGCGCCACGATCGGGCGGTCAGAGACAGCAGTCATGACAGAGACATACTGTTCTGTCGTCGGGGCCCGCGTCGATGATGCCGGAGCACTGTCCCGGGTCCATGTCATCGGGCTCACCGGCCGGGCTTCCGCAGCTCGTAGGCAAATCGACGCCCCTACGGGTCCCTGACGAGGGGCGTTGCTTGCCGAGACGCCGCAGAGCGTAGACACACGACTTGAGAACTGATCTGTGAAGTGATGGGGTAAGTGGCTTATCCTGTAGGCAGGATGTACCTACGAGAGACCCGGCGGCGAAACGCAGACGGCAGCGAGGTCGCCTACCTCGCCCTGGCCCACAACGAGCGGGACCCGGTGAGCGGGGTGCCCAAGGCGAAGATCATTCACAATTTCGGCCGGGCCGACCTCGTCGATCGCGATGGCCTCGCCCGCCTCGTGCGCTCGATCAGCCGCTTTTTGGACCCAGCCGACGCACTGTCAGCGACCGCGTCCTTGGAGATTGACGTCGTCGACTCCCGGGCGATGGGGGCGTGTTTTCTCGCCGATCGGCTGTGGGAACGTCTCGGGATCGCAGAAGGGATCGCCAAGGTGGCGGCCTCGCGCCGACTCGACGGGGAGCTCGTCGAACGGGTGATCTTCGCGATGGTGGCGAACCGCCTCTCGGTCAAGCCCCTCTCCAAGCTGGCCGGCTGCACGTGGGTGGCGCGCAGCGCCTATGTAGACGGGCTTGCCGAGGTCTCCGACGACGCCTGCTACCGGGCGATGGACTTCTTCTGCTCAACGCTCTCCGAGCTGCAAGAGACGGTTTTCTTCTCCATCGCCTCTCTCTTGAACCTGGAGGTCGACCTGCTCTTTTTCGACACGAGCACGACCTATTGGGAGACCGAGCGCCTCGAAGACGAGCTCAGCGGCGACGAGGACGAGGAGGTGCCCGGGCACGAGGACGACACCTCGCCGCTCGAGGAGATGGGCATGCGCGCCTTCTCGAAGCACTCGAAAGACCACCGGCCCGACCTGCCCCAGGTCGTGATCGGCATGGCCGTGACGAGAGAGGGCATCCCCGTCCGGCTCTGGAGCTTCCTCGGCACGACCTCGGACCAGGTGATCATCAGGAAGGTGAAGGACGACCTCGGGTCCTGGGGGTTGAACCGGGTGATCTGGTGCCTCGATCGTGGCTTCAACTCCAAGGACAACCGCCGCTACCTCCAGCGCGCCGGCGGTCACTACATCGTCGGCGAGAAGCTCCGCTCCGAGCAGAAGGAGGCCGCCGCGGCGCTCTCCCGCCAGGGGCGCTACCGGGTCGTCGCCGGCAACTTGAAGCTGAAGGAGGTGCGTGTCGACGACGGCGTGAGGAGGGACCGCTTCGTCATCTGCCACAACCCCGAGCGAGCGGTCCACGACGCCCAAGTGCGCTCGAGGGTCGTCGCCCACCTTGAAGGCGAGATCGCCTCCTCGGACCTGCTCAGCGCGAACAAGCGCCGGGAGCTCTACGACGCGTTGTGCACCAAGCCGGTCTTCAAGGGCTTCTTACGCCTGACCTCGACCGGCAAGATCCGCATCGACCGCGCCCTCGTCGCCGAAGAGGCGCACTTCGACGGCAAGTTCTTGCTGCGGACCTCGGACGAGAGCCTCTCGGCAGAGGACGTCGCCCTCGGCTACAAGGCGCTCTACCAGGCCGAGCGGGGATGGCGGGACTTAAAGCGCTCGACGGTCAACCTGCGCCCGGTCTACCACCGGCGCGAGGACCGGATCAGAGCCCACGTCCAGCTGTGCTGGCTCGCGTTGCTCATCTTGCGGGTGGCCGAGATCGAGGTCGGCGACACCTGGCGCAACATCCGCAACGAGCTCGACCGGATGCACCTGGTGACCTTCACCAC
>PLIM01000176.1:15653-15994 GCA_003139355.1 Acidimicrobiaceae bacterium
TTCACGCCTCAGTGCCCAGCTCAGAGGTCCTATTCGCCGGTTTGCGTACCTGCTATCTGCGGAAGCCTACTGACTGGCAACAATCGAGCTGCCTCTTATGCAATCTCCACGACTTGTGGACAGCCAGGGTTGTGCGCTCGTCCTGACCCACGTTCCCCAAATGTGTGCTCCGCCAGCCGCTCGCCAGTCGCGTCGCACGATTCGGGTGCTCCACCAAGAGTCGACCCATCGGACGCCGACGTGAAGCGAGTACGTCAGCCTGTTGGGAAGCCGGTGGTTTGGAAATTCGTCCCGGCGAGTCCGCTCGCAGCGGTGCACGCTGCAGCGCCGTTCTTGATCAC
>PLIM01000168.1 GCA_003139355.1 Acidimicrobiaceae bacterium
TCTCGTGCCGCCATCTCGAGAGGATCCTTTGGCGCTACGCCAGGCACTACAACGCGGCTCGACCTCATCGCGGGCTCAGCCTTATTACGCCGATCGCGCGCTCCGAACCGAACGTCGACGCCGTGGTCCGACGACACTCCGTTCTCGGAGGCATCATTCACGAGTACGAGCGGGCCGCCTGAACCTCTACACGGGAGCGGACCGCAGACCCGGCTCATCGCACCCGGTGCTGCGACAGACAGCACATCATCATCCTCGCCGCCTNNCACGCGGCTTGTCGAATGTGGAAGAGATGAGTCTGCTCACCCTTCAAGCTCGGGCAAGCCATCGACTCAGCTGCAATCGATACAGAACCCGGACGTCCGCTGGCTTCTCCTTGATTGTGACGGAGTCTGCGTTCACGACAACGATCACGCCGCGTACCGCGATTGGCATCCTGACCAGTCGACCCGAGCCGTCGGGGAACCCGCTGTGATCGTCGACAGGTCGAGCGAGGTCATCCCGCCGGCCTGGCGGATCCGCGCCAGCAACGATCGCACGGCCGCGTCCCCGACCGCGTACATCGCCGGGAGAATCGCTGGATAGCCCAGATGGACCAGGTCGGCCTTCTCCGGCGTGACACGCGAACCGTCGAAGGAGGCCTTAGCGCCGACGTGGTGTCAAAACGCGCGGTCTCTCCCCGGCGGTTTGGAACACCAACGAGTACGACGTCGCGGCACCCCGAACACGGCGGATGCCCTGACAGTCGAGCCCGGACTCGTTGAGCGTATGGACGAGGCTCGATCCCAGCTCGTCGTCTCCAATGTCTGCGACCAGCTGGACGGGTGCCCCGAGCGAGTACAGATCACGACCGGTGTTCGCCACGCACCCGCCGGGGAGGATCGTCAGCGGTCCGACTTCGACGATCGCGCCGGGAGATGATCCGCTCGTCGCCATTCAGTTTCGGAAACAAGTCAGCGCAGATATGACCGATCACCGCAGCCCTGAGAATCATCCCTCCACCTCGCACCGTTGTCGCCTCGCACATGATCTTCAGGTCTCGGACCACACGGGAGTCCTGCGACGACACCTTCCAGGGCATTCCGTGTCACCAAGACCTGACGCCCCCATGCCCCACGGCCGCCACCTCCCCCGATTCTACGAAGAAACTGACCGACTGTGAAGCACACATGAGACTGCATCACTCCCACGGGTCCCCGCCGGAGCTCACTCTTTCTCCGGGGCGTCCAGGAGGGGCGACAGCGCGGCCGCCGTTCGCTCGTCGACTACCAGATCCGTGACCAGGCCCCCGGCGAGAGCTCCACGCAATCCGCGCGCCTTGTTCACGCCTGATACGACGCACAGCCGCCGCGGTGCCCTTCGGACGACCTCGGGAGGAGGACCGCTCGATCGCTCGTTCAAAGAGATGTTGTCAGAAGAGCCGTCCTCGCGCAGGAAGAAAGTCGCGACGTCGCCCACCGCGCCGTCAGCCTGTAATGCGAGATAGTCCGCCTCCTCCAGGTAGGCGCCGGAGTAGACGTGGCTTGGCACTCCGCCATGGACCGCACCAATGCTAAACAGCAGCACGTCCGCCCGCGCCTGGAGCTCGAGGATCCGGATGATGCTGCGCTCGTGCCACAGCGCCTGACGGGTCGCGGCAAAGTCGAAGAAGGTAGGCACGGGGAACTGTTGGACCCGCGCCTCGAACGCTGAGCCGAAGCGCTCGAGGATCTCGCTCGCGTAGTCGATCCCTGTGGAGAAGGTGTTGCCGGCTCCGTTCAGCTGGACTACCTCCGAACCCCGGATCGGCTTCCGGCTGAGATACCTGCTTATGGCACTAATCGTCGTGCCCCACGCGACTCCCAGCACCATGTCGGAGTTGCAGAGGCCACCCAGGACCCAGGCAGCCGAACGGGCCACCTGTTCGAGCACCTCGAGATCCTTCGCGCGTTCGGCGACCGGGACGACGTGGGCCTCGATCCCATATTCCGCTCGGAGCCGGCGCTCGAGCAGCGGTGCCCGAACATCCGGGATACGCAGCCGGAATTCGACCAGTCCCTCCTTCTTGGCGAGTGAGATGAGTCGGGAGACGGTCGATCGTGAGGTCCCCATGTCGTGGGCGATCTCCTCCATCGTCATGTCCTGGACGAAATAGCAGCGGGCTGCCCGGATCGCATCCCCGAACTTCCCATCATCGACCGGCATGCCTCCTCCTTTTTAGCAGCACGCAGGGCCCGGACAGGCGGATGTGGCTTGGTGGACTGCACATCCGTTCATATATAGTTGGTCAGATGATCAGTACCTCGCCGGTCGCGCCGGTCGCCCTCTCGCCAGATCGTCTCGCCGCGGATTTGGCAGCGCTTGCTGCTGAGCCGCTCGACGTCCTCGTCATCGGTGGTGGCATCGTAGGGGCCGGCACCGCCCTCGACGCCGTTACCCGGGGGCTCAGAGTCGGCGTGGTGGAAGCTCAGGACTGGGCCTCCGGTACCTCCAGCCGCTCCTCCAAACTCATCCACGGAGGTCTCCGCTACCTCCAGATGCACGACTTCTCCCTCGTCCGGGAGGCGTTGCACGAGCGGTCCGTGCTCCTCCAGATCTCGCCCCACCTCGTCCACCCTGTGCCCTTCATCTACCCGCTGCGTCATCGATTCTTCGAGCGCGCGTACGTGGGCTTGGGGATCCTGCTGTACGACCTGCTGGCCCGGACAACCCGCACAGGGGCCGGTATGCCCTTCCACCGCCAGCTCTCGAGACGCCGTGCCCACGAGCTGGCCCCGGCGCTTCGCGAGCGGCGCTTCATCGGTGCCGTGCAGTATTACGACGGCCAGGTCGACGACGCGCGCCATACACTGAGCGTGCTGCGCACCGCGGCAAGCCACGGGGCGTTCGTGGCAAGTCGGCTCCAGGCCGTAGCTCTGTTGCGCGAGCGCGACCGGGTGACCGGTGCCCGGCTCCGCCTGGTTGAGACCGGACAGGAACTCGAGGTCCGCGCGAGGGTGGTCGTCTCCGCCACAGGGGTGTGGACCGAAGACTTCGAGGGCATCGCCGACATCGAGCGCGACTTGAAGATGAAGATACAGCCCTCGAAGGGCGTCCACCTGGTCGTCCCGCGCCGATGCATCGACTCCTCTACCGCACTCATCCTTCCGACCGAGAAGAGCGTGCTTTTCGCGCTGCCCTGGGGGGAGCACTGGCTCGTCGGAACGACCGACACGAACTGGGCGCACGACCGAGCACGCCCGACGGCCACTGCGGTCGACGTCGACTACCTTCTCGCCACGTTGAACGAAGCGCTCGAGTCGCCACTCAGCCGTGCCGATGTGGAGTCCGTCTACGTTGGCCTCCGGCCGCTGATCGCCGGCGCCGGCGACGAGACCACCAAGCTTTCCCGCGAGCACGCCGTGAACTGTCCGCTCCCCGGCCTCGTGCTCGTCTCGGGCGGCAAGTACACGACCTACCGGGTGATGGCCCGCGACGCCGTCGACGCTGCGGTGGAACACGCCCGCCTCTCCGCCGCTCCCTGTCGGACGGAACGGACCCCGATCGTGGGCGCTGACGGCTTTGCCGAGGCGTGGGAGTCCCGACTGACCCTCGCCGCCCACCATGGCCTCCCGGTCGTCGAGATTGAGCGGCTGCTGCGCCGCTACGGGAGCCTCGTAGGCGAGTTTTTCGCCGCAGCAGCCTGCAATCCCCTGGCACTGGTCCCGCTCGCCGGGGCGTCGAGCTACCTGCAGGCCGAGGTTGCCTACGCAGTCACGCACGAGGGCGCCCGACACCTTGATGACGTCCTGGAGCGCCGGACCCGGCTCGCCATCGAGACTAGGGACCGGGGGACCGTGGCCGCGGAAGAGGTGGCGGCAATCATGGCGCCTCTGCTCGGCTGGACGGAGGCGATCGTCACCGACGAGGTGGAGGCCTACAGAGCGACTGTCGGAGCCGAGGTCGCGGCCGAGCAAGAGCCAAACGATGCCCTCGCGGACGCGCACATGAACAAGGTGGTCCCCTTCCTTCCGACGCCCTGATGTCGAGGGCAGGCCATGTTCAATGGTGGCAAACCCTGTCGCAGGCCGCAGGGTGAATCTCGCCCTGGTGGAGCCGCGGTTGGATGGCCGCATGTCGGGCCCTGGGTCGGCAGCACAGACCGGCACAGGTCGCAGACCAGCAACCGTCTTCGCTGTCGGTGTCCAGGCTCACTCGTCGCTAAGAGATGGCTTTCGGCGGAAGGCTGGCGATACGGCTGGCAATGTTCACGGCATGGTCGCCCAAACGCTCGTAGAACCGGGCGAGAAGCGTGACCTGCGCGGCCACAGCGGTCGGCATTGCCCTACGGGCCACTTCTCCAGTCAGTCTCTCGTGAAGGATGTCGATCTCCTCGTCGTCCTCGTCCAGGGTGATCACTGGGGGAACCTGCGCGCCGAACGCGTCTGCGGTCGCCTTCCACATCTCGAGGGCGACCTCTGTCATGCGCTGGAAGATGCCACGGCTGAGCGGGCTCATCTCCGCGCCGAGGTTGACCACCGCGCGCTGGGCGATGTGCTCGGCGAGATCGGCACTGCGCTCTAGCTCCGGCAAGATCTGCAGGATACCGATCAGCCTGCGGAGCTGGTCACCGCTCGGCGACTCGGCGTCGATTTGATCCCAGACAGCCCGTTCGACCTCGGACGTGAGCTCGTCGATCAACCGGTCCCCCTCGATCACCGCTCTGCCGAGAGCAATCTCCCCGAGCAGTAGGGCCTGCGTCGCACTGGCTAGCGATTCGGTCACGAGAGCGAACAGCTGCCCAACGCGGCGATCCAC
This sequence comes from Acidimicrobiaceae bacterium, assembly GCA_003139355.1. GTDB lineage: Bacteria > Actinomycetota > Acidimicrobiia > Acidimicrobiales > Bog-793 > Fen-455. The sequence goes on from PLIM01000168.1 coordinate 4,777, forward strand.
CGGAGATCCCTCGAACGACACTTCCGGCATGGAGGAACGATAACCAAGCGGCACCTGGAATTACCATCTTGTTCATCTTGTGTTCATCCGGGCGTCGTTAGGAAGTCACTTGAAGCCGCGAAAGTGACGCGGCAAGAACCGTCATCGACGCGACCGGCCAAGGGATCGCCACCCTCCACGGATAGGACGCCAGGGGACAATTCTGATGTCATCATGCGACATCAGATCCCAGTTGACGACAGCGATACCGAGTACTGTCGATGCTCCGACGCTGCCGGATCAAAAGTCCACTGGAGCGGCCGTGGTCGGGCCGTGCTCACACGAGACCGACCACCGCACCCATGAGCACCGCGGCGCGGCGCGTTAGGCGGTGATCGAGCGCAACGAGGTCGAGTCCAGCTTGACCGCCACGACGGTGTCGGCCGCGAGGTTGAGAGCCACTGCACTCGAAACGTCTGCCAGAAGGAGCCCTAGGTCTGTTGCCAGGCCGACCCGGGTGACCGGCCCGAGGAAGGTCAAGCTCGTCACTCGCCCCTCGAAGAGGCCCGAGGGCGGCGTTTCTCCTTTCGACAGCAGCTCGAGGCTGATGTCCTCGGGACGCAGGAAAAGCTCTACGGTCTCGCCGGCCTGGTGGTTGAACGTCGGGTCGGGCACACTCAGCAAGATAGGTCCGCAGCGGACGACCCGGTCCTCGCGGGACACGACCTTGCCCTCCAGCTTGTTCATCGTCCCGACGAAGTTGGCCACGAAGGCCGTTCTCGGGCCGCTGTATATCTCGGCCGGAGTCCCGAACTGCTCGACACGACCGGCGGACATCACGGCCACTCGATCCGAGATCGACAACGCCTCCTCCTGATCGTGGGTCACGTACAGGGTCGTGATGCCGAGCTCCGACTGGATGCGGCGGACCTCCTCGCGAAGTTGCACCCGCACCTTCGCGTCCAGGGCGGAGAGAGGCTCGTCGAGCAGCAGGACGCTCGGCTCGATCGCGAGCGACCTCGCCAGAGCCACCCGCTGTTGCTGGCCCCCGGACAGCTGGCGGGGATACCGCTCCATCGCAGTCGCGAGCCCGACGAGATCGAGGAGCTCCTGGGCGCGTTTCGCACGCGTCTCGCGATTCTGTTTGCGCACGCGAAGGCCGAATTCAACGTTCTGCTGCGCTGTCAGGTTCGGGAACAGGCTGTACGCCTGGAAGACCATGCCCATGTTGCGCTTGTTGGCAGGCTTGCCGAGCACGTCTTGACCGTCCACGAGCACCTCGCCCGAGTCAGGCCACTCGAAGCCGGCGACGATCCGCAGCGCAGTGGTCTTGCCGCAACCGCTAGGCCCGAGCAAGGACACGAACTCGGCGTCGCCCACCTCGAGATCGAGATGATCGAGCGCACTGACACTGCCGAACCTGCGACTGATCCCACGGAGCGCGACGGTTGTCATCGAGACCTATTTCTTCTCATCTGTGATGGCGACTGCGGCTGCGCCGGCGCCACCTCGGCCAAGTAGATACAACGCGAGCATGATTCCCCAGACGAGGAGGAAACTGACGAACGTCAGCGCCACACCCTCATAGGCCGTGCTCATCCCAATATCGAACGTGTATACCGAGAACGTATTGAACCCCATGAGGCTCGCGACGGTGAACTCACCCATCGAAATCGCCACGGCGAGGAGCGATCCGCCGATGATGGCTGCGCGCAGGTTCGGAATGATCACTCGTACCAGCGTTCTCGGAAGCGACGCGCCGAGACTCTCGGCAGCCTCCGTCAATGTTTGCAGGTCGATCGCGCGCAGTCCCGCGTCGAGCGCCCGATACATGAAGGGCAGCGCGAACACGACGTATATGAGCGACAGGACCTCGGGACGCACGAAAAGCCAAATGCTCAAGCTCTTGATGAAGGGCGCAAGGCCGACGATGAGCACTATCGGCGGAACGACGAAGGGTAGGACCGATACCAGGTCCATCACGGGACGCAGCCCGGGCAGGCGCAGATGCACCCAGAACACTGTCGGCACCATGAGGACGAGACTGGCCGCTACGGTCTCGAGCGAGATCTGCACGGAGAGCCAGAAGGCGCTCCTGAAGTTGGGGTCGTCGAACACGGTCAGGTACCAGTGGAACACGTTCTGGCCGGGCAAGATGCCCTGCAGGCTGAACTCGACGACCGAGTAGATCGGCACGAGGAAGAAGAGCGCGCCCAGGACCACCCACAGCATGTGCCAGATCGGCACACGACTTCGGGCCCGGCGCAAGCGGTGAGACCCCGGGCGGGCCACAGGTACGGTTACCTGAGCCATCGGCTCGTCCGGCGTTGGAGAAGGCTGTAGATCGTGATAGTGACGATGATGATCACGATCATCCCCAAAGCGAGTGCGTAGGCAGCCTGTGGGTTGAGGGTCATGTTGCCGTCGACTAGTTGGGCGATGTCGATTGTGACGAGATTCGAGATGCCAAGGGCTTCTGCTGTCGCGTACGCGGAGAGGGCATTGCCGAACAGCAGCACCATCAGCCCGAGGAGCGACGGGGTAATGATCGGCAGGCCGATGTGCCGCCAGAACGTGAAAGCGCCCGCTCCGAGGTTGGACGCCGACTCTCGCCACTCGGTGCGCAACCCCTCGATCACTGGGACCATGAGCAGGATCATGAGGGGGAACTGAAAGTACGCGTACACGAGGGCCGCGCCGAACAGGCCTTGGAGGCTGAACGCGGGATAGATGTTCAGTCCCAGGTGCTTCAAGAGAACGGTGATGACGCCGAGCGAGCCGAGCGTCGCCCCGTAGGCAAAGGCAAGCGGCACGCCGGCAAAGTTCGCGGCCATGCCCGAGAAGGAAATGTATGCGGGCCGGATCCACCGGGGAACTCCGTGGTGCAAGATGGCGTTAGCGAGCAGGAATCCGAAGATGCCTCCTATGAGTGCGCTGAGCGCCGAAAGCTCGACCGAGAACTCGAACGCCGCGGGGTACGGCGCGTGAAAGATGTCGTCGATATTGGAGAGCGTGAAGGCTCCGTTGACGGTCCGGAAGGCGCCGACGATGATCTCGCCTGTCGGTATCAACAAGAACATGGTGATGAACGCAACGAAGGGCAACATTCCTAAAAACGCCCATCGTCGGGTATGTGACCGCTTTCGCGTCACATCCCCGACGATGACGTCTTGTGGGAGCCCGGTCTCGGAGAACTCCGCGACGACCACTCACACCTCCTGGATGGCGGGCGAGCTTTTCGCCTACATGCCTCCGACCATGGTGTCCCAGTTCTTCACGACGACGGCACTCGCCTTGGCGATCTGTTCCACGGTCGCGAATCGGACACCTTTGTACTCGCTCGCAGGGGGCAGCAGCTTCGCAAGCGACGCAGGGATCTTGCCGGCGGCCGCCAATGCATTGTACCGCGCCGGGTGAGCGTACCCCTTGAGGTAGGCGAGCTGACCCTGGTCGGAGTAGATGAACTCCTGCCAGAGCTCGGCTGCCTTCGGGTGCGGTGCGTAGGCGCTGATCGCCTGGCAGTAGTAGCCACCGTACCGGCCGCTCGTCGGGATGCTCACATGGTAGTTGATATCGGGGTATGCCTTCTTATAGGAGAGATTGAGATAATCCCAGATGATGGCGATCGGTGTCGCGCCACTCACGATGTTGGCCGGCCAGCAGTCGACCGAGTTCCAGTTCCCGATCTCCCTCAGGTGCTCGAAGTACTTGAGGCCCGGCATGATGTTGTCGAGCGATCCTCCCATGGCGAGGGCACAGCTGAAGATGGCAGCAAAAGCATCGCCGGCGGTGCCCGGGTTGCCGTCGATCGCGACCTGGCCCCTGTACTCCGGCTTCTCGAGGTCGGCCCAGGACTTCGGGGGGTTCTTCACGACCTTGGTGTTGGTGCCGAAGGAAATTACACCGTAGTAGTCGCCGTACCAGTCGCCGTTCGCGGCTTTCATGCTGGCCGGGATCTCGTCCCAGGTCTGCACCTTGTAAGGTGCGAACAGACGCTCCTTAACGGCGTCCACGGCGATGGCCGCTGAGACGTCGACGACGTCGGGCCCCTTGTTCGTGCCCTTGTCGGTCTTTATGGCCGCGGTCTCCTCCGCCGAGCTGTCGTCGGGCCCGACCGAGTTACAAGTGATCTTGTAATCGGCGTAGAAGTCGCCGATGACCGTGCCCTTCATTGACGACGTGCCGTAGTTCGCCCACGTGGCGGGAAGAGCGATGAGGTTGATTGCGCCCTCTTTCTTCGCGGCAGCCTCGAGGCCCGGTGGCAGCTTGGTCGGCGTCGTGGACCTTCTGGCGGCAGGTCGCAAGCCGAGCGGGCTCGCCGAGCTGGCGCCCGCGTCGAGCAGAACCCCGCCGGCTACCGCAGCGGCACCAAGTCCCGCCTGACGGAGAAATCGCCGTCGGTCGTAGGCCCCCCGGTCAGATCCGACAACACCTTCATCTCGCTCAACCATGCCGTCTTCCCCTCTCGTTGTTACGGTTATGCAATGGAATCTACACATGACCTGGGCTGAATGTAAACAAGCTTGGTGAATTCTTCCATGACACTCGCCTAGGGCTTCGTGACCCGACAGCGTTGGCACGCCACGCGGGCGATGCCGCTCGATGGTCGCCACGCTGAGCTAGGGTGAACACAGGATGAACGAGCGCTTAACTTTGGGTTAACAAAAGCTGAACAACCGATGAACATCGAGTGTCCTAGACGTGAAGCACCTGGAGCCTGACGGCGGCGGCGAGCCTTCGCAGCCCACCTTCGAGCGGGCGAGATGTTGACGAACCCACTGACCACCGTCCTGCTCGCGGTCGCGGTTGTGTTCGCCGTGGTCAAGGGTTTGAACGACGGTGCCTCGCTGGTCGCTGTGACGTCGGCGGGAATTTCTCTGATGCCGCTGGCGGCAGTGCTCACTCTTGGTGGTGCGCTTGTCGTCGGTCCGTTGCTCATGGGAACGCGCGTCGCGACGACCTTCGCCATTGGACTCGTGCCTGCGCACGACGCCTCCGGGCGGCTTTCCTTCCTGATCGGGATCAGCGCGGCCATGGCAGTGTCAGCGCTCCTCGCGACGAGGGGGCTGCCGACCAGTCTGACAATGGCGATCGTCGGCGGCCTGGCTGGAGCCGGTGCCGGCAGCGGCTTGCCGGTCGCGTGGTCAACCGTCGCGATAGTTGTCGCCGTTGGCTTGGGCGCGCCGCTGCTCGCAGGCGTAGTCGCGTCGCTCGTGCTTTCGGGACTCGGACGCCTGCCGAGGGGGCGAAGCACGCAGTCCCGGCTGAGATGGCTCAACTATTCAAGCTTCGGCCTTCAAGCCCTCGCCTACTCCGCAAACGACGGCCAGAGCATGCTCGCAGTGTTCGCCGTTGCGGTTAGCGGCACAAGCGCTGTCGAAGCCCACCTTCCGGAGCTCACCGTGCTGGCCGTCGCCTTCTGCACGGGGGCTGTGCTCGGTCTCGGCCGGGTCGGACGGAGCCTCACACGTGCTCTCGTACTCACCGGTCCTGCTGACGGTATTGCCGCCGAGCTGGCATCGACGGCCTCTGCGTTCGCGGCCAGAGCGTTCGGTGCACCTGTCAGCATGACCCAAACGATGACCGCAGGCCTTGCCGGGGCAAGAACAACGGCAGGCCTGCGGCGGGTTCGCTGGGAGCAAGCAGCACGCCTCATGACGGCATGGGTTGCCACGCTGCCTCTGTCTGCATTCGTCGGAGCCGCTGTCGCAGTGAGCGTGGGAGCCCTTAGATGAAGAAGTTCGTGCGGGAGCTCGCGAGGGACCTGTCCGGCCGCACGCAACACCTCTTCACTGAGCTCCTCGTCGAACAGCTCGACGCGACCATCGAAGCCGGCCGTCTTGTCGACGAGGTCGTGAGAGGCCACTTAGACGTGCCAGCTGCCCGAGCGGCAATGACTCGCGTCGAGCACGCAGGTGACAGCAAACGCGCCCAGCTCATATACGAGCTCTCCCGCTGCCTCACCACGCCCATCGACCGCGAGGACATATTCCGCCTGTCCCGCTCCGTAGACGATGTCCTGGACAACCTGCGGGACTTCCTTCGCGAGGCGGAGTTGTTCGAACCTGTGAACCTTCAGCCCTTCCGACGAGTCTTACCCCCGATCCTTGAAGCTCTCACGTGCTTGCGGACGGCTTCGGCCGCCCTTGTGAAGCTCTCACCGGAGATCAGTCTCCAGACGCTCGCTGCCCGGAAGGCCAGTAACTCAATCAGAAAGGAGTACGAGATCGTCCTTGCCGGTGTTTTCACCAATTCGGCCGACTCCGAGGTGCTCAAGCAGCGCGAGCTTGTCCGCCGCCTCGACGTGGTCGGTCTCCGTATCGCCGAAGCGGCTAACGCGCTGGCAGATGGCTACATCAAGCGCGCCGGGTTGGACGCACACCTGGCAGAGCCAGTCGATAACGGTTGGTCGTGATATGAAGCAGACTGAGCGCGCGGCCGCTTACTACGAGGAGAAAGATGTCACGGTCGAATCCGGCCGGGCCCGGTGATACCGGAAGACGGTGGAAGGTTCTTCGCGCTAGCCCTGCGACAGCTGCCAAGGTATTCCGGAAGGTTCAATCCACGGCAATCGACGGATCACGGGCTCTGCCGGAAGCAGGCATGGCGATCCGCAGCCAACTCGTACAGTCGCTGAGGGTCCTCGGGGGACCAGAGGGATCGTGATGGCACCGACCATACTTTCCGCGTTCGGACACCCGACCACAAGGTCAGGCACCAACTGCCTGTGCTCCAGCACACCGAGAAAGCCACCCGAGTCGTCGCCCCGCTTTGGCGTCTTGTCACGATGCTCGACACGACGCTACCGACATTGAGGTGATCGTTGGTCCGGTGAAGCAGGCATGATGGATCGAGTGAATCCGTTCCGGCGGGTGAGAATTGGCCTGGTGGCCCTAGTGATAGTGCTTCTAGGAGGCACCATTGGCTACCTACTGTTCGGGTTCGATCTCGTCGACGCCCTCTATCAAACGGTGATCACCGTCACGACCGTGGGATTCAACTCCCCGCGTCTGCTCAGTGCGGGCAGCAATGGTTTCACCATCGCTTTGATCCTCGTTGGCGTGGGCACGGCGTTGTATACGTTCTCGGCCGTACTCGAGGTGCTCATTGAGGGACACATGCGAGAGCTTGTTAGGAGGCGACGGATGGAGCGAGACACCGCCCGCATGGACCAGCACGTGATCGTTTGCGGGTTGGGGCGAGTTGGGCGTGAAGTGGCTCGGTTTCTTGACAACACCGGACGGGAAGTCGTCGTGATCGACCGCGATCCGGAGCGGCTGAGCGCGGTCCCCTATCCATCAGTGCACGGTGATGTCACAGATGACAGTGTCCTCCACCAGGCCGGTATCGACCGGGCTGCCACCTCGGTGGCTGCTCCCGACACCGACGCCGACAATCTCTACGTGACATTGGCCAGCAAGTCGATGCGACCCGATCTCCAGATCATCGCCCGAGCCCGCAACCAGTCTTCAGAAGCCAAGCTGTTCAGGGCAGGCGTCAACCGTGCGGTGAACCCCCAGCAGCTCGGTGGCAATCGCAGGGCGGCTTTCGTCACCCAGCCACACGTCGTGGATTTCGTCGACGTGATCATGCACGACGGCACGCTCAAGTTCAGGCTGGAGGAGCAGACCGTCTCGGGCGATTCGCCCCTGGTTGGAAGCACGCTCCGCTCCGCGGAAATTCACACTCGTACGGGAGCACCCGTGCTTGCCATCCGGCGCCCTGACGGCAGCTTCCTCACCAATCCATCGCCCGGCGAGGCTATCGAGGCAGGCGACGTCCTCATCAGCGTGGGTACGGCTGAGCAACTGGACGCGCTGGCCATCTTCGCGACACGCCCGTGATCACGATCACAATCGGAAGAGAATCGATTACCGCCAGCATGGCCGTTTTCTGGCCCACTAGCTGGAAGGAACAGCCGTGACCGAAATTTTCGCCCATCGGGGATCCTGCCATCTGGCCAGGGAGAACACCGTTGAGGCATTCATTGCGGCGCGGGATCTGGGAGCGGATGGTATCGAGCTGGACGTTCACCTCACCGCTGACCGCAACGTAGTCGTCCACCATGACGGCCAAGTACCAGGGCTTGGTCCGTTTGCCCGCGTCTCGTCAGCGAAGTTGCCTGCGTGGCTCCCGTCGCTCGGCGAGGCGCTGGACGCCTGCTGGCCGCTCCAGGTGAACGTCGAGATCAAACAGGACGAAACTGAAGAGGGGTCTGAGCGGGACAAGCAGCTCGCCCTCGAGGTGGCCAGGATGCTGGCGGCCCGCGAGGAGGCGCCTCGGATCCTGGTCTCATCGTTTTCTCTCGAAGCGATCGACGCTGTTCGCGCCTTGGAGCCGAGTCTTGCGACGGCGTTGCTCGTGGATCTGGACCGGGATCCCATGGCGGCGCTCGCGACGGCGCGTGAGCATCGCCATGGTGGCCTGCATCCGTTCTTCGTCTCTGTGGACACGGCTCTCATGAAGGCCGCCAAGGACTGCGGCATGGCGATCAGGGCCTGGACTGTGGACCACCCGGCGCGGATCGCCGCGCTCGCCGACTTGGGCGTCGACGCGGTCATCACCAACGACGTGGAGGCGGCGCTTCGGGCGCTCGGGCGGTCCCACCTGCCCGGCGACGTACAGCCGCCCAGCGCCGGCTGATCAGCCCTCATACTCCGGTTGGCTGCGGGGGCGGCTGCACGAGCGACGTTGAGCTCCGGCCGCGGGTCCCCGCCGGGCAGTCCGTCACCGCGCCACTCGGCGGAGGCCCTCTTCCCGTGCAGCGAGCACGCCGGCCGCTTCGCGGACGAGGGCTTCGAGGACGGACATGTCGTCGTCTGCTTCAGCGTGCCATTGCACGCCGACAAGGAAGGGCCTTGCCGGGCTTTCGACCGCTTCGATCGTGCCATCATCGGCCCACGCGACGGCCGAGAGGTCACCGGTGAGGCGTTCGACGGCCTGGTGATGATGGGTCGGGACGTATCGCTCGTCCCAGCCGAGCACCTTGTGGAGCAAGCTATCTGGCGCGATTCGGACAAGATGTTTGGACATCGCTCCCGGCGGCGGGCTGTGCTCCTCGTGGCCGACAACATCGGGGAGGTGCTGGATGAGCATGCCGCCGTGAGCGACATTCAGCCGCTGCATCCCCCTGCAGATGGCGAGCACCGGCAAACCTGAGCGCTCGGCCGCGCTGAGAAGCACGATCTCACGCTTGTCGCGCTGGACGCGCGGCGGCTGAGACCGGGGATGCGGTTCGGCGCCGTAGTGTGCGGGGTCGACATCTGGGCCACCTGTCAGGACCAGGCCGTCGAGGCGCCGAACCAGCGAGTCGAGAGCGTCTTCGCCCTGTTCGTGGACTGGGAGTATGACCGGGTTCGCGCCCACTTCGACGAGCGAACGTACGTAATTGGCCGGCACCAGTGAGGCCTGCGTGTGCCACAAGCTCCACGACGCTTCCTCGTCGTAGGCGGTGATCCCGATCATGGGGCGTTCGCGGCCCCCGAAATTCGTCAAAACGGCGTCACGTACGCGGCCTTGATGCCTCCATCGACGAGGAAGGTGGTCGCCGTGATGAACGATGCGTCATCGGACGCGAGGAAGCATGCGGCTGCTGCTATCTCTTCCGGCTCGGCGAAACGGCCCATCGGTATGTGCACGAGCCGGCGCGCCGCACGCTGGCGTCCTTGGCGAACAGCTCTTGGCGGAGCGGCGTGTTCACCGGTCCGGAGCACAGGGCGTTGACACGGATCGACTGGCGGGCGAACTGCAGGCCGAGCTCGCGCGACAGAGAGAGCACGCCGCCTTTCGAGGCAGTGTAGGAGATCTGGGATGTCGCGGCACCCATAAGAGCGATGAACGAAGCGGTCTTGACGATGCTCCCGCCGCCGTGTTCGAGCAGTATCGGGATCGTCGCTTTGCAGCACAGGTAGACGCTGGTCAGGTTCACGTCTTGCACGCGGCGCCAGGTGTCGAGCTCGGTCTCGAGGATCGACTCGTCAGGAGGTGAGATCCCGGCGTTGTTGAAGCAGATATCGAGCGTGCCGAACCGGTCGAGTGCGGCCTGGTACATCGCAGCGACGCTGTCGGGGTTAGTCACGTCCGCGTGGACGTAAAGGCCACCGACCTCGTCAGCGACGGCGGTGCCCGGATCGTCGGCGAGGTCCGCCACCACGACGTGTGCTCTCTCTCGCGCGAACCTGACGGCGCACTCGTTTCGCCAGTCCCAAGTGTCGCAAGAATTATGCCGGCACGTCGCCGATCACGAAGTCCTCGGGCCGAAGCCACGTCGTGCTCGCTCGTTTCGCGCGCAACCGGCGCCTTGCCCACGCTCTCGATCAGTGAGCCTTCCGCTCGATCAAGAGCTCACCGGGCGCCCGCCGCTACTACGACGAGCTTCGAGCACGGGACAAGACTCATTGCCAAGCGGTGCGCCAGCTCGCCAACCGATGGGTCGGGATCCTCCACACCTGTCTTCAGCAAGACGAGCTCTACGACGAGGAAACTGCCTGGCCGTCCGAAAAATCGGTCGCCGCTTGGCGAGTTACGGCGATGGGGTGTCTAGCGCGTGAACGAGATCGGGGCACACAATGGCTTCTCCTGCCTCAGCTATCTGCGTTGCCGCACCGGGTAGTAAGTTCAAGGAAGTGGTCATTCGCTTGTGTCAGCGAAGGGATTGGCGAGCATGGCACTATCAGTCACGACACAGGAGACCGTCGTGCGGCCGCCGGGGCTTGAGTTCCTCATCAACGGCCAGATCCATCGACTCGACACCGGGTCCAGCGTGGCTCCCACGACGACATTGGCATCGCTTCTCCGTGAGCACTTCGGGCTCACAGGAGTAAAGATCCCTTGTGACCAAGGCGCTTGTGGAGCTTGCACGGTCATCATGGACGGCAAAGCGGTGCTTTCCTGCATGGTCCTAGCGGTCGAGGCAGCCGGCCACGAGATCCTCACGATCGAGGGCCTACCGAGTGACGACTGCGTCGTCAAGGCCTTTGCCGAGCAAAGCGAGCCGGGCTATGGCACCGCTCTCCAGTGCGGATTCTGCACGCCAGGGTTTGTGATGACTGCTCGAGCACTGCTGGACCGTGTGCCATCTCCCACGATCTCCGAGATCAAAGAAGCTCTCTCCGGCAACATCTGCCGTTGCGGCTGCTATGCCGGGATAGCCCAGGCCGTTCGGCACGCGTCGGAGATCGTGCCCAAGGCAAGCGCTTCATGAAGCCAGCATATATACCGCGGGTGCAGCGCAGCTATGTCGGCCAGTACCGAGCTCGAATCGACGGGATCGAGAAGGCCAGCGGAAGAGCCAAATACGCTGCCGACCTGACGGTCAAGTGTCGAGTACCCGGCTTGCTGTACGCGAAAGTCCTGCGGAGTCCTTACCCTCATGCGAGGATCAGAGGTCTCGACGTGAGTCAGGCTGCCCGGCTGCCAGAAGTCGTCGATGTCCTCACCTTCGAAGATCCGGACGTCGCCTGCCTCAAGCCGACAAATGCCGGCTGGACCGATGGTGTGGACACCCTTTCCTACGAACGCATGATGTGGCGACGCTTCCGTGACCGCCGCGTCCTCGGGTCGCATGCCCGCTGGGTCGGGGATGAGGTTGGTGCCGTCGTCGCCGCGGAGAGCGAGGAGATTGCGGAAGCAGCCTTGCGCCTGATCAAGGTCGACTGGGAACTCCTGCCGTTCGTTCTTGACCCCGTTGACGCAATGGCGCCGGGGGCCCCTATTCTCCATCCGGAGCTCGGGGACACCAACGTTCTGCCCGAAGACACGGTTGGCGGAGCCGATGTCTTTGTGGACAAAGGTGACGTCGCTCAGGCCCTCGCCGATGCAGACGTTGTTCTCACCGCGACCACTACCTACCACAACGCGACACAGAACAGCCTGGACAACTGGAGCTGCCTCATTGAGTGGAACGAGGACAACTTTACTGTCTGGTCAAACTCTTACGAGGCGCATCAGACCCGTATGCACCTCAGTGAGATGCTTGACGTGCCGTTGGGTAACATCCGCGTCGTCAGTCCCTACGTGGGCGGCCAATTTGGCCGCGGTGACACCGGTGATCAGCCCTTCTTTCTTTTCACAGCACTTCTCGCCAAGAGAACGGGAAGGCCGGTATGGTTCAGGCACTCGCGACGGGAGTCGTTCCATGACGGGCGACAACACATCTGTTACGAGGGGGCACTTGGAGCGAAGAGAGACGGTACTATCACGGCTCTTTCCTTCAATTCGGTCGGCAATGTCGGCGCCTACGCAGATCACAGCATGTTTGCGATCAAGTTCGCTCCCGTCGAGGCGACTGAGGTGGCCTTTGCACACATTCCGAACGTCCGTTTCGAAGGGCGCGGTGTTTACACGAACAAGATGCCGGCCTGCATGATGCGCGGCGTCGGTAACAGCCAGTTGAACCTGATTCTGGGTCGCCTCGTCGACGGGCTCGCGGAGGCGATGAACGTCGATCCGCTCGACATAGCTTGTAAGAACTTTGGCCACCAGTGGGAAGAACTGCCCGACAAGAGCCTCGTCACAGTGCTTCAAACTGGTGCTGCCCGTATTTCTTGGACCGAGAAGCGTCACCAGCCGGGTGAGGGGCCGATATATGGAGGGGTGAAACGACGCGGTGTGGGCTTCTCGTTCCATCCAGGCTGGCATGCTGAATGGCAGGAGCTCCGGCGCGGCGAAGTGCATGTAACCATGACTGTGAACGCGGACTGTAGTGTCACCCTGGATGCACCGACAGTGGAGACCGGAACGGGCTCAAACACCTGTAACGTTCTTGGTTGTGCCGAGGCACTGAGCTTTCTTGGTGTCACCAGCGGCGACATCCACTGGATCTCCACCGTGGATACCGACGCCTCTCCACAAGATTGCGTCCAAACTGATAGCTCCGTTTCCTTCTTGCAGTCGGAGGCCATGGCGGCCGCAAGCAAGGAGGTCAAGGGCAAACTGCTCGAGCGTGTCGCCCCACTCCTTGATGCAACTCCTCCGGAGCTCGACATCGACGGGGGCTTCGTCTACCGGAAAGACGGAGTCGGCGGTCGCTGGAGTGTCAAGCAGTTGCTGCGCGAGGCCAGTCTCGACCCGATTACCGTGGCGGTGAGCCGCAGGCCGCTTGCCACTCGCACCGGTGTTCCCTTCATTGCGACGTTCGCCGAAGTGGAGGTCAACACCGACACTGGCCAGGTGCTGGTTCTTCGACTCGTCGTGGTCAACGACTGTGGAACCGTCATGTACGCATCCGGTGCCGAGGCCCAGCAGATAGGCGGCCAGTGCATCGCCTTGGGTGAGTCGCTCACGGAGGAGATCATCTACGACGAACGCACTGGGTTTCCCCTGAACTTCAACTGGATCGACTATCAGATTCCAACGATGGCCGACATGCCCGAGATCGATCCGGTCTTGCTGGAGGTCTGGCGCGGGGAAGGCGAGTACGGAGCGTGTGGCCTTGGCGAGGGGACTGTCACCTGTACGCCGTGCGCCGTCCTCAATGCCATCTATAACGCAATCGGCGTCAGAATTGACAGCATCCCGGTGAAGCCGGAGACGGTTCTCAAGGCACTGGGGAAGATCGGCTCATGACGTTGCCTTCCTTCGATCACGCGGCCGTGAGCTCGCTCGAGGAGGCAACCGTCCTCCTGGGAGAGCGGAAGGCTCGGGTCATCGCCGGCGGGACCGATTTGCTCGGCACCCTCAAAGACCGTGTACATCCAGAGCATCCAGCACTTCTGGTCGACATAAAACCGAGCGCCGGCAGGAGTCACGTGAGGCTGGAGGACACGAATATTCGGATCGGCGCCTTGACGACGCTTTTTGAGGTCGCGGACCACGAGCTCGTGAACGCGAGAATTCCTCTTTTGGCGGAGGCGGCGCGCTCGGTCGCTTCACCGCAGATCCGCAACATGGCGACCGTCGGTGGAAACATCTGCCAGGAGCCGAGGTGCTGGTACTACCGCGCCCCTGACAATGCCTTTCATTGTCTCAGGAAGGGCGGCACGCAGTGTGCGGCGCTCCTCGGGGACAATCGCTATCACTCGATCTTCGGTGGAAGCCGGTTCTGTGCGCCCCCCTGCTCTGGCAGCTGCCCCGCCCACATTGACATCCCGAGTTATCTGCAGCTGATTCGTGAGGAAGAGTGGGAGAAGGCTGCTCGACTCGTGCTGGAGCGGAACCCGATGCCCGCTGTCACCGGTCGAGTGTGTCCGCACTTTTGCGAACAGGGCTGCAACCGTTGCGAGCTCGATGAAGCCGTCTCCACGAGGGCGATCGAGCGCTATGTCGGTGATCGCATTCTGGGAGACGTGTCCACGTTCTTCCCGTCCCCGGATGTGTCGACGAACAAGCGCGTGGCCGTGGTGGGCTCCGGTCCCGCCGGGCTCGCGGCTGCCTACTACCTGCGCAAGTCCGGCCACGCGGTGACGGTGTTCGATGCCCTGCGCGAAGCCGGTGGCATGCTGACTCACTCCATACCCAGCTATCGGCTGCCGCGGGCTGTCGTTCGGCAACAGGTCGAGGCCCTTCAGCAGATGGGGGTGGAGTTTGTTCTGGGAGCGACCATTGACAGGGACGCCCTCATCGGGCTGAACAAGGACTTCGACGGCACGTTGCTTGCCACGGGCGCCTGGCGCGACAAGTCCCTTGGCATCGACGGCGGGGAACACCTGCAGTCTGGACTCGAGTTCCTGTTAGGACTCGAGAGTTCCCGGAAGCCGCCGGGAGATCAGGTTCTCGTGATCGGTGGGGGCGGCGTTGCCATCGACGTAGCGATCTCCGCCCGCCGCCTTGGCGCGAAGCAGGTCACCATGGCTTGCCTCGAGTCCCGCGACACGATGCCGGCAGCGCCCGAGGAGGTTGCGCAGGCGCTTGAGGAGGGGGTGACACTCCTTACGTCATGGGGACCCGGGCGGGTACTCACCACCAGCGGCAGCGTTTCAGGCATGGAGCTCGTACGGTGCACCTCGGTGTTCGATGTCGAGGGACGCTTCAATCCTTTCTTTGACAGCGACACGACCCTGACTGTCGACGCCGATTGTGTTCTCCTGGCCATTGGGCAGGTGCCTGATCTCCGTTTCGCGGACGGCCTGGTCCACATGGGGGGCGGGCGCATCGTCGTGACGGAGCCAGGTGCAACGAGCTTGTCCGGCGTGTTCGCCGGCGGAGACGTCGTCACTGGTCCGGCCTCTGTGATCGAGGCAGTTGCCGCCGGACGGCGGGCAGCCGTAGCCATCGACCGCTACCTAGGCGGACGTACAGCCGTGGCTGGCAACGATCAAGCAGTCGAGTCAGCGTCGCTCGTCACGATTCGTGCGGAGGCGCTTGCCGCCACTCCGCGAGTGCAGATGGTCGGTGCGCCACTGTCAGCGCGCGATATCGAGACGGAGGACGTGAGCACACTCGATCTCGCCGCTGTCGAGGAGGAGGCACACCGTTGCCTCAACTGTGCCTGTATCGCTGTGAACGTCTCTGACTTGGCACCGGCCCTGATTGCCCTCGACGCGAAGATTCGGACCACCAAGCGAGTGATCGACGCAGAAAGGTTCTTCGCCGTAGGCACGGCAAGCACGACCGTTCTCGATTCCGATGAGTTAGTGACCGAACTCGAGATTCCGCTTCCACCGGAAGCAAGCATCCAGCGTTACCGTAAGTTCCGGATTCGTCGTTCGATCGACTTCGCCATCGTCAGTGTGGCGAGCGTCCTGTCTCTGCGCGACGACAAGATCTGGAAGGCCGCAGTCGTGTTGGGCGCGGTGGCTCCCATCCCCCTTCGAGCTGCAGATGTAGAGCATTTTCTCGTCGGGCGAGAACCGGATACCGACACCGCGGAGGCAGCCGGCGTAATCGCCGTCCGGACCGCCTGCCCTGTGCCGAAAAACGCGTTTAAGGCGCAGATCGTGAGGGCGATGTTGCGCGAAGCCGTACTGGATCTTCATTGTTCCGGAATCCCATTTGATCCCACCGCAGTGCAAGAGGACGCGTAGGCGGTATGAGCGTTACCAGCACGCCACGGCCGATCGTGACGCCGCGCTCGCTGAGGCACTGTCAGCGATGGCTCGGGCGGCTACGGTGACCCCACTTTCCAAGTCTCCGCGGGATATTCGCGGGATGACCCAGGAGGGTGAGTGTTCGGCAGAAGCGCTATAGGACATCTACCAGGGCAAATGGTTGGAGCGGGCGACGAGAATCG
>PLIM01000163.1 GCA_003139355.1 Acidimicrobiaceae bacterium
AGCTCGGTGACCGATTTGCCAAAGGAATTCACCACCCAGATGTGGGTGCCGTCCGAGATGATGCCTAGGGAGCCGTTGAACCCGTAGCTCGACCCGCGGATGACCTTGACCAGGGCGCCGGTCGAGGCCGAGAGCTCGGTGACCGATTTGCCACCTTCATTCGCCACCCAGATGTGGGTGCCGTCCGAGGTGACGGCGGCGGGGTCCTTGAAGGCGTAGCTCGAGCCGCGGATGACCTTGACCAGGGCGCCGGTCGAGGCCGAGAGCTCGGTGAGCGAGTTGCCACCCGTGTTCGCCGCCCAGATGTGGGTGCCGCCCGAGGTGATCCCTTCGGAGCCTAGGGAGCCGTCGAACCCGTAGCTCGAGCCGCGGATGACCTTGACAAGGGTGCCGGTCGAGGCCGAGAGCTCGGTGACCGAGTTGCCACGCTCGTTCCTCACCCAGATGTGGGTGCCGTCCGAGGTGACGGCGGCGGGGTCGTCGAACCCATAGCGCAAGCCGCGGATGACCTTGACCAGAGCGCCGGTCGAGGCTGAGAGCTCGGTCACCGAATTCTCGTTCGTCACCCAGATGTGGGTGCCGCCCGTGGTGATGGCCCAAGGGTCGTTGAACCCGTACCTTGAGCCGCGGATGACCTTGACAAGGGTGCCGGTCGAGGCCGAGAGCTCGGTGACGGAACGGCCATCCGAGTTTGCCACCCAGACGTGGGTCCCATCCGAGGTGATACCTAGGGAGCCGTTGAACCCGTATCTTGAGCCGCGGATGACCTTGACGAGGGCGCCGGTCGAGGCCGAGAGCTCCGTGACCGAGTTGCCATTGTTCGCCACCCAGATGTGGGCGCCGCCCGTGGTGATGGCCCACGGCTCATCGAACCCCCATCCGAGGACGTTCACGCTTGAGAGTGGACTCACCGGCGTGGTCGATGGCAAAGCTCGGGAAACATTGTCCCATGCTCCGCCAGCGGCCGATGCCAGCACGAACGGGGCAAGAGCCAAACCTGACAGAGACAGCGCACAAACCACAACGGTACGGCTGAAGACACCGAGGTTCGCCCTCATCGACGGTCCTCTCAGATGGACGAAGGTACACAATATCGCTCCAATTCCCTGCAACGGGGCGTTCGCCCTCACCTCTCAGCCAGCGCCGTAGCGCCTCTTTGATCTGGGCCACCGATACCTCCCTGAACACCGTGGGGCCTCCTCCGCGATGGCTTCGGAGGCCTAGCCGAGTCTGCCCTCGGCCGGTGTTGGTGGATCCTCAGGGTGGTCCCATGACTGGCAACGGGGGTGGTCCCTTGCCACTGGCAAGACCACCGGCTAGGTGGTCCCTTCTCGCTGGCAAACGACAGCCGGCGCGTGCTCCGAAGAGCTGAAACCCGACTGCAATCAGTCTGCAAGGCTCTTCACAGGTGAGTGCCTTAACTTGAGAGCGCGTCCCGACGGCCGGGTCTGCGTCCAGAACCTGATGTCATCCGCCTGATGTCGGAAACGATCGGGCGGGTCCGCCGACCTGGCCTGGCGGGCGCACCAACCGAGGGGAGGAACGATGCCAGTTCCTATGAGTGGCAGGCGAGCCAACTTCCCGGACCCTGTGCAGGACGCCATCGCGTTCGGTCCGCGGCACAGCGGCGTCGAGGTCCTTCCGGAGCCCACCCTGGAACCGCTTGACAGTTGCGACTCAATCGCTCGCCCAGCGTGGTCAACGAATGCAGCGTGTCGGGACATGGGACCCGATTTCTTCTTTCCTGCAGGCGCCCTCGGGCTCGCTCGTACGACGCGTGTCTGCACACGGTGTCCTGTCGCAGAAGAGTGTCTCGCTGCCGCTCTTGATGATCCGTCGCTCCACGGAATCTGGGCCGGCACGTCCGCTCGGGAGCGTCGTCGTTTGCGAAGCGAAGAAGGCTTGGGGTGGGGATGAACCGGCACGGTCCACAAGACGACGGAACTCGGTCATCCTTGGCGGCGCGTTAGACCTCGCAGGTCTCTCCCGCTCACGGGCGACCCTGGCCGGGCGACCGGTGCCAGACTAGAACTATCGATCTGCATCGCTCCGGATGAGACGCCTCCCAGTCTCAAAGCGATACCGATCAGACACGGCTCCGCGCGCTCCTGGATGAGCGGGCGCTCGTACCGTACGCTCGCGCCACAGTGCTCAGTGAG
The DNA here is from genome assembly GCA_003139355.1 of Acidimicrobiaceae bacterium. Lineage (GTDB taxonomy): Bacteria > Actinomycetota > Acidimicrobiia > Acidimicrobiales > Bog-793 > Fen-455. The sequence goes on from PLIM01000163.1 coordinate 2,160, forward strand.
GTCGCGACTCTGCCCCAGACCTCCCGTAGCGGGGCGTCGTGGAGCGCCTTCCGGAATGCAGCAGAGCCCAGTCCTACTTATGCCCTATCAGGATCGCAACGAGCAGGATGCGAGAATCGCCGGATGAACAACAGAGCGCCTGATGATGTCGGGTCAGTCCGCGCACTGCTGTTCGACCTCGGCGGAGTGGTTCTCGAATTCGACTTCAAGCGAGCATTCCGAGTCTGGGCCGACCGCGCTTGTTGCGATCCCGCCGAACTTGAACGACGGTTCTCGTTCGATGAGGCGTATGAGCAACACGAACGAGGAGAGCTTGACGCTGCGGGCTACTTCACCGCGTTGCGCCGGAACCTCGGCCTCACTCTCTCCGACGAGGAGATCGTCTCGGGGTGGAATGACATCTATCTGGCCCTCGTACCAGGGATGTCAGCACTGCTGTCTGCGGCAAGTCAACGCCTTTCGCTATACGCGTTCACGAACTCGAATCCGACGCACAAGAGCGCGTGGGCCAGCCGCTTCGCAGACGAGTTGTCCGTCTTTCGTTCCATCTTCGTCTCTTCCGACCTCGGGCTCCGCAAGCCCGATCCTGAGGCGTTCATCGCCGTCGCAGAGCGAATCGGCTTTCAGGTCTCCGAGCTGTTGTTCTTCGATGACACCCCCGAGAACGTCGATGGTGCCCGGACAGTTGGGATGCGGGCCGTCTTGGTCGAGTCGAGCGCCGATGTCGGCGAGGCTCTGCTGCGACTCGGCATTGAAGTCGAAACACCGGACGAGGTCGACCCCTGACCTCCCTTGGCTCTCACGTGGCCGATGGCTCCTTCCGCCAACATCGTGGGATGGGATTCCGTCAAGATGGACTCTCGGTGCCGGTCGCTGTCCGCCAGGCCAACCTCGCCGAAGCACCTTTGCTTGCTGAGTTCCATCGCCGCGTTGCGCTGGTCGCCTACGCCTCGATCTTTCCGCCCGAGGCGCCGCCGCCAGATCCCGACCAGATGGAGCTCGACTGGCACCGCCGACTGAGCGGGGAGTTCGCACCCCATCCGGTCGGGTATGCAGCGGAGCTGAGCGGTCAGCTCGCAGGGGTCATCATCGCGAGCGGCGACCCCGACATGCCCACGTTCGGGCACATCACGAGGCTGTACGTAGAGCCCCGACTATGGGGCCGGGGAGTTGGCCGGTCCCTCTACGACCGCGCTGCGGCCCACCTGCAGGACGTCGGTTACGCGCAAGCGTCACTCTGGGTGCTCGAACGCAACACACATGCCAGGTGCTGGTACGAGCGACTCGGTTGGTCTTGCACAGGAGAGCGGAAGCCGGTGTACGAGCCGGCCGGAATCGACGACGTTCGCTACACCCTACCGATGCCTCCTCCACGAGTCGTCACTCCTCGCGACTGATCGGCAGCAACCTGAAACGAACGTGCTGTGCCGTGAGGACGACCACAGCGCCGGCAGCCAAGGTCTCCTCTGTGCCGTCGAGGTTGGCGAGGAGCAGCTCAGTTTGCGCCTCCGGTTGGTGAGGTGCCCTCCGGAGGACGATCACGCTCGGCCCCGGATGGCGCCCGACAGCCAGCAACTCCCCGAAGTCCGTGTCCGCAGACACCAGGACCCGGTCAGTACTCGCTGCCGCCTTCAGGACTCTGAGATCGTCCGTGCCGAGGAGGTCGAGGTCACTCACGTGGACTGCGTGCGACGTGCCCCGACCCGGCGAGGGCCGCCGCGACGCGCCGTGAAAGCGACTAGTCGACGAGAAACCTCACTGAGCAGCGCGAAGCGGTAGCTCGTGCCCGTCAACGGCGGCGGCGGCAAACCCCAATGCCTCACGGACATCGTCTTCCCTCAGCTGGGGAAACTCGTTCAGGACCTGAGCGGTCGTCATTCCATCCGCGGTCATGGCCACCACTGTCGTGACCGGGATCCTCGTCCCGCTTATGCAGGGGACCCCACCCATGATTCGGTGATCGATCGAGATTCGGTCGAAAGCTGTACGGCCATGCTACGGGGCGCAAGGGGCTGTGATGGGCAGAACGTGGCAGCCAGAAGGCGGACAACGGTCACGGCGCCGAGATGCTCGGGCATTCCAAGTTCCCGACAATCGCGATCTACACCAGAACGGGTCTCGATCGCCAAGCTCCGAGCAGTGCATGCCGCCACCCATCCGGCGGGCGCCGGCAACACGGAGGCGAGCGGTGGGTAGCTACCCCTGCTCTGTGACCGAGCTGCGGGTAACGGTCCCCGAGGAGACCGCTAAGCGTCTGGCGAGAGAAGCTGCCGATCGGGGGACCTTTGCCGAGGACGTCGCGGCCGAGGTGCTCAACGAGCACGCGCCTTCACCGAGGCAGCGATCGCTTCCCTTCATCGCCATGTTCGAGGCGCCGAAGGGCGCCCTCTCGGTGGCCGAGGCCGAACGCCGTCTCGAAGACGGCGAAGACGAAAGCTTCGGACGATAGTCGTCGTCGACACCGGGCCGCTCGTGGCCGCGGCCATCCGGCGAGACCCCGACCACGATCGCTGTGTGACCTTCTTCGAGGAAGTCTCCGAGCCGCTCGTCATCCCCCAGCTCGTGATCACCGAGGCCGCCCATCTCGTCGACCGGATCCTCAGCGCCTCGGCCGAGGCGAGCTGCATCCGCGAGCTCGCCGATGCAGTGGTCAGCTTCCACTGCAACGATCCTCGCGACCTGCACCGGATGGCCGACCTCATGGACACCTATGCCGATCTACCGCTCGGGACCGTCGATGCCGCCGTCATAGCCACTGCCGAGAGGCTCGGCGTCACCAAGATCGCCACCTTGGACCGCAGGCACTTCACCGTCGTGCGGCCGACCCACGTTCCTTCCTTCGAGCTTCTTCCTTAACGACGCGCCCGGGGGCGTCCAACTGAGAGAATCTGCGCGATGGCCGACCGCGTCACCACGCCGCGCCGTTTGTTGGCACGCGCCTACTGCCGAAGACACGCGCCGCTCAACTACTGAATGTGCACCCCAGAGATAGCGCGGGCGATCACCAGTCGCTGGATTTCGCTCGTCCCTTCAAAGATCGTGTAGATCTTCGAGTCACGGTGCCAACGCTCGACGGGATAGTCGCGCACATAGCCGCAACCTCCCAGGATCTGGATCGCCTGCTCAGTCACCCAGACCGCCGTCTCACCGGCGAAAAGCTTCGACATCGAGCCCTCTCCGGCTGTGAAGGGCTTTCCCGCCGTCGCCATCGACGCGGCCCGCATGTAGAGCAGGCGCGCTGCGTCGATACGGGTCCTCATGTCGGCGAGCTTGAACGCAATGGCCTGACGCTCGATGATCGGACGCCCGAAGGCCCTGCGCTCCTTGGCATAGTCGAGTGCGTACTCGTACGCGGCGCGAGCAATGCCGACCGCCTGGGCTGCGACGCCGGGGCGAGTGGCCTCAAAGGTCGCCATGGCCGTCGAGGACTTCCCGTGCTTCCCTTCGCGAGCACGGGCAACCCGCTCGTCGAACCTGTCCTCACCCCCAAGCAAGCAGGTCCCGGGGACCTTCACGTCCTGTAACACGACCTCGGCCGTGTGGGACGCCCGGATCCCCATCTTCTTGAACTTCTGACCCATGGAGAGTCCCGGCGTATTCGGCGGCACCACGAAGCTCGCCTGGCCGCGCGCACCCAGCTCGGGCTCCACCGATGCCACAACGACGTGGATGTCAGCGATACCGCCATTGGTGATCCACGTCTTGGTCCCGTTCAGAGTCCAAGTATCGCTCGCGTCGTCGCGCACGGCGCGGGTCTTCAGTCTGCTCACGTCCGAACCGGCGTCGGCTTCCGACACGCAGAACGCTGCGAGCCGAATGTCACCAGCCTCGCCGAAGCACTGCGGAACCCACTCTGCTACCTGCTCCGGAGTGCCCGCCGCAACGATCCCGGCCACGCCGAGAGTCGACCCAAGGATCGCCAGGGCGATGCCCGCATCACCCCAAGCCATCTCCTCGTTGACAAGCGGGAGCAGGAGCCCGGTCGGATCGGCAAGACAGTTCGCGACGAAGTCGAACGAGTACAGCCCGATCCTGGCGGCCTCTTCGATGATCGGCCACGGAGTCTCTTCGCGCTCGTCCCACTCGTGGGCGGCCGGACGCACCACACCTTCGGCGAAGTCATGGACCCACCTGAGCACCTGAAGCTGATCCTCGTTCAGCTCCATCGAAAAGTCACCCATCGTTCACCTCGGGTCCTGACCGGGAGTCACCTCATCGGCGCATCTGACGTCGTCGGCCAACCCGGCCGCTGCCAACTCGCGATTGCTGGAAGAGCGTAGTGACCCCTGGGTGAAAGGCAAGAGTCAGATACACCTAACAGCGCCGCTCCGCCCAGGTCACCGCTTCCAAGTACAACGGGGAGCACAGTAGGACAAGCGCACCGGCGCTGGCGCCCGGCGCGTGGCGGCGACTCCTCGTCCGGGGCGCGAAAAACAAGCGGTTCGACTAGTGGAACCGAAGCCTGGTGCCGAGCCCGGCGGAACAGGGCCCGACGATTGCAGGGCCCACCTCTGATCGGCGGGCCCACCGGAAGTGCGCGGACTCAGCGCGCCCGAACGTTGGCTGCCTGCAGCCCCTTCTGGCCCTCCTGAACGTCGAACTCGACTTCCTGGCCCTCGGTGAGGGTCCGGTAACCGGACATTTGGATAGACGAGTGGTGGACGAAGACATCCACGCCGTCGGACTGCGAGATGAAGCCGTAGCCCTTCTCGCTGTTGAACCACTTCACTACTCCGGTCGCCACTGTGGCGTTCCCCTTTGTCTCAGATTGCAGGTAAGGAGGAGCGAGGGGCCGAGACTGCCTGGTTTGGAGTGGCCGATGGCCGAGTGGTGCCCCGGCAACCGGGTTACCGCCCGACATGTCGGCAACCCCACGTGACAACACGGTCCGGTTGCTCCCGACCGACAACGTAGCAGAGCGTCCCGGGCCCTGGTTACCGGAGGTCGACAAGAGTCGGCTAACGCCTGCTCAGCGGCGGATCCTGGTGCCCGCGGGAGTGTCCTCGACGATGTAGCCAAGCGCGACGATCTCGGCGCGCAGCACGTCGGCGGTCGCGAAGTCCCGTCCCGCACGTGCCCGGTCGCGACGGCGGCCGAGCTCGAGGACGGCCTCAGGGATTTCGGCCACGCCTTTCGCTTCGAGCCCGACGGCCCCGAAGCACTCCAGGACCGCCCGGGCCAACTCGGCGCCTCGTGACGCCTCGCGCGCATCGAAGGCCACGTTCGCGCGCCGGATCGCATCGAAAAGGACTGCAGTGGCGCCCGGCGTGTCCAGGTCATCCTGCATCTTGTCTGCGAACACATTCCTCACGTCGGGATCGGTCCGCTCGCTGTCGAGGGTGCCTGGCTCGCTGAGCCGACTGCTCAAGGCATCCAGTCGGCTCAGCGCCGACGCAGCGTCACTGAGCGTCGTGGCCGTCACCTCGATCGGCGCCCGATAGTGCGACTGGAGCACGAGCAACCGGTAGGCACGGGGATCGCTCTGCTCGAAGAGCTCAGACAAGAGGAGCACGTTGCCCAGCGATTTGGACATCTTCTCGCCTCCGCGCGCTTCGACCATGCCGTGGTGCACCCAACGGCGAGCGAACTGCTTTCCGATCGCGACCGCTTGCGCTCGTTCGTTCTCGTGATGCGGGAAGATGAGGTCCTGTCCACCTCCGTGAAGGTCGAATCCCTCGCCGAGGAGGGCAAGCGACATGACGACGCACTCGGTGTGCCAACCGGGACGTCCGGGACCCCACGGCGAGGCCCACCAGGGCTCTGCGGGCTTTGCCTTCTTCCAGAGGGCGAAGTCCAGAGGCGAGCGCTTCTTCTCGTTCACCTCGACGCGCGCCCCTGACCGCAACGAGGCGAGGCTCTGGTGGGCAAGAAGCCCGTAGTCTTCGACCGCCGAGACCGTGAAGTAGACGCCGTCGCTGGTCTCATAGGCGACCCCCAGCGCAACGAGCTCGGCGATGAGCTCCACCATCTGCTCGACGAAGGCCGTGGCATGCGGGATCCTCCCCGGGAGGAGGCAGCCCAAGGTGTTCATCGCGTCCCACCATTCGGCCTCGTACTGCTCGGCGATCTCCTCCGGCCGGCGGCGCTCCTCGTTTGCCCGGGCGATGATCTTGTCGTCGACGTCGGTGACGTTCGAAACGTGGTCCACCACAAACCCGGAGTACTCGAGAAAGCGGCGGAGGACGTCGTAGACCAGTGAGAAACGGCCGTGACCGATGTGAGGTGGGCCGTAAACGGTCGAACCGCAGATGTAGAGGCTGATCCGGCCCGGCTCGCGGGTCTCGAGCTCCTCGCCCCAGCCCAAGGCCGTGTCATGAAGGCGCAGCACAGGAGTACCGTACTAGGCCTATGCCGACTCCCCTCGTGCCCGACCGACCCTCGCTGGAGGGCCTCGAGGATCGCTGGGCCACTCGCTGGGAGCAAGACGGCACGTACCGTTTCGACCCGACCCGTCGCCGCGCGGACGTGTACTCGATCGACACGCCACCACCGACGGTGTCAGGCGCGCTCCACGTCGGTCACGTCTTCTCCTATACCCAGACCGACATAGTCGCCCGCTACAAACGGATGACCGGCAAGGCGGTCTTCTATCCAATCGGCTGGGACGACAACGGCCTGCCTACCGAACGCCGGGTGCAGGACTACTTCGGGGTCAGCTGCGACCCGTCCCTGCCTTACGACCCGGACTTCGTCCCCCCGCCGTTGGAGCACAAACGCGACAAGAACGCCCGTCCGGTACCGATCTCGCGCCCGAACTTCATCGAGCTCTGCCACATCCTCATAGCCGAGGACGAGCAGGCCTTCGAGCGGTTGTTCCGCACGCTGGGCGCTTCGGTCGACTGGACCCAGCACTACACGACGATCAGTGAGGCGGCGCGACGAGCCTCGCAGCGCGGTTTCCTCCGCCTCTTGGCACGCGGAGAGGTCTACCGGCAAGAGGCGCCGACACTGTGGGACGTCGACTTCCAGACAGCGGTTGCCCAGGCCGAGCTCGTCGACAAAGAGGAGCCGGGCTTCTACCACCGGCTCCGTTTCGTGCGGTCCTCGAACGACGGCGACCCTGTCGAGATCGAGACGACTCGACCTGAACTGGTACCGGCCTGTGTCGCGCTCGTCGCCCATCCGGCCGACAAGCGCTATCAAAGCCTGTTCGGCCTCGAGGTGCTGACCCCATTGTTCGGCGCGCCGGTCCCGGTTCTCGCTCACGAGCTCGCAGAGCCGGACAAGGGATCGGGTATCGCGATGATCTGCACGTTCGGAGACCTCACCGACGTCACCTGGTGGCGCGATCTCGCCCTGCCGACGCGCTCGGTGGTCGGAAGAGACGGCCGGCTCGGACCGGCTCCGTTCGGAACGCCCGGTTGGGAGTGTGCCGACCCTGAGAGGGCGAACGCGAGCTACGCGGAGATCGAAGGCCAGCCGGTCAAACGGGCCCAAAGGCGGATCGTGGAGCTCCTGCGCGAGTCCGGCGATCTGCTCGGCGAGCCACGCGCCATCACCCATGCCGTCAAGTTCTACGAGCGGGGCAAACGGCCTCTCGAGATCGTCACGTCGTCTCAGTGGTACGTCCGGACCCTCGACCGTCGCGACACGCTCCTGGCTCGAGGGCGCGAAGTGCAATGGCACCCCGAGCACATGCGGGCCCGCTACGAAGCCTGGGTGGAGGGGCTGACCGGAGACTGGAACATCTCGCGGCAGCGTTTCTTCGGCGTCCCGTTCCCCATCTGGTACCAGCTCGATGACGACGGCGAAGTCGTCGCGGACGGCCTACTGCTCGCCTCCGAGCAGCGCTTGCCTGTCGACCCGTCGACCGACGTGCCTGACGGTTACACCGAGGTGCAACGCGGCAGACCCGGGGGGTTCGTCGGCGACCCAGACGTCATGGACACCTGGGCGACCTCGTCACTCTCACCGCAGATAGCCGGCAAATGGGAGGAGGACCCCGAGCTGTTCGCCAAGGTCTACCCGATGGACCTGCGCCCACAGGCCCACGAGATCATCCGGACATGGCTGTTCTCGACGATCGTGCGCTCGGAGCTGGAGCACTCCACGGTGCCGTGGCGCCACGCCGCCATCTCGGGGTGGATTCTCGACCCCGACCGCAAGAAGATCGGAAAGTCGCTCGGCAACGCCATCACGCCGCTCGAGTACCTCGAAAAGTACAGCACCGACGCCGTTCGCTACTGGGCGGGGTCGGCTCGCCTGGGCGCGGACACCGTGTTCAGCGAAGAGCAGATGAAGGTCGGGCGGCGGCTCGCGATCAAGATCCTCAACGCGAGCCGTTTCGTGTTGTCGCGCATGGACGACTCCGAGAGCCGCACGCCGGTCTCCGCAACAGGCCTCATGGCGCTCGACGCGGCCATGCTGGCCCGCCTGGCGGCCGTCGTCGACGAAGCGACGGCCGAGTTCGAGGCCTATGACCATGCGCGAGCCCTCGAGGTCACCGAGTCCTTCTTCTGGTCGTATTGCGACGACTACCTCGAGCTCGTCAAGACCCGCGTGTATGGCGATTCCTCCCAAGCCGGCCAGGCGTCGGCACGACACGCACTGGCGCTGAGCTTGTCGGTGATCTTGCGCCTGTTCGCACCGTTTCTCCCCTACTGCACTGAGGAGGCATGGTCTTGGTGGCAGTCCGGCTCGATCCATAGCGCCCCGTGGCCCTCCGGCCCTGCACTGGCGTCCGAAGCCGGTCCCGACGCGCGTCCAGAGATCATCGACGCCGTCGCGGTGGTGCTCGTCGCTCTCCGGCGTGCCAAGACCGAGGCAAAGGGCTCGATGCGCATGCAGGTAGCCCGATGCCTTGTGACAGGTCCTCCGTCACTCCTGGACCTCGTCGATCTCGCCTCGGACGATCTTGCCGACGCCGGCGCCATCGCGCAGCTCGACCTTGTGCCGGATCCGGGCGCCGCCGCGCTCTCGGTCGTGGTCGAGCTTGCCGCTGAGGTCGGGCCCGGATCGGGTTCGGGGAACTGAGGCCGCCGCGGGCCTAACGCAGCCTGGGAAACACGCGGGCAAAGACCAGCCGAGGCGGGATCCGACCGAGCACGACCGTGGCCAAGAGCTTCAAGTCGCGTTGTTGGACGACGACGATGGCGATCCGGCCTGCTCGCCCGCTCGGCGCCCAGCCCCGTTTGACGCTCGAAGCCGTGAAATGGCCCGTGAAAGCTACGAGACACGTCGCGACCCGGGAGGCATCCTCCAGCGCGTCGGGGACCACAACACCGTGGATCTCGACGATCAGCGCGCGTGGTGGCAGATACCGTTCGCCCGCGAAGCGGCCGTGGCCGTGCACCGCCGTCGTCGCCTCCGGAAGAACCCTGAAACAGAAGCTGTCGTGAGTGCCCAACCCGTTGCGGGAGGCGGTGCAGCCGCCGAGTAACCCGGCCACGGCCACAACGGCCACGAACACGACGACGAGCTTCGCCTTCATATGCGACCGTCCCCAGGAGTCCTGCGCAGCCCGGCAGGTTCTTTCGTGAACGGCACAGTCGCGGCCGCCCGCAGCCCGGTGGGTGGAGCGAGCCGTCATGGGAGCTCCGCCGACTGGTCCTGTGCCAAGACCGGCACCTGCCGCAGGGCCGACGCCTCTGCCGTCAACGCGGCAAGCCTATCGGCGCGCCCGTTGTGCCACGTGAGGCCGGCCCATACAAGCCATCCGACTGGGAGATAGCCCCAGAAGCTCACGATGCGGTACAAGAGGACGGCCGCGACGGTGCTGGCCTGGCCACCTCCGAACGCGACGAGCGCGATCACGAGGCTCCCCTCGACGACGCCGAGGCCGCCGGGCGTAATCGGGAGGTTTGCAGCCAGTTGCCCCGCGCCGTAGGCGAGAAGGAGCCCGCGCCATGGCACGCCGGCGCCGACAGCAAGGTAGGCGAACACGAGGCAGGCGCAGTCGAGAACCCAGTTGGCGACCGACCACATCAGTGCGCTCAGGAGGTCAGCCTTGCGGAGGTTGACCTGGCTCATGTTGGCAACAAAGGACGAAACGACGTTGTCGCCCGGCCGCCGCGGAAACCCTGTGACCCGGTGAGAGACCTCGAGCGTCCATCCGAAGAGCCTCGCGAGTGTCCGTCGCTGGTACACGGCGGCAGTCCCGGCGATCGTGATCGCGAGCACTGCAACGGTGACCCCCACCAAGTCGAACGCAGAACCCTGGCGCTCTGCGACAAACACGCCGGCTGTCGCTAGCAGAGCCAGCCCGAGCGCAGAGAAGACCAGAGTCGCCAGCAACGCCCAGGCGGCAAGAGCCTCCGACGCTCCGAGGCGGCGGAATTGCCGAAAGCCGAAGGCGCTCGCTACGAGCGGCCCTGCGGGCAGGGAGCTCGCGATGGCTCCGGCTGCGAAGGAGATCGCCGTGAACCGCGCTGTGCTCGAGCGCACACCACCGCATCCCAGCAGTCGTTGGTCCAGGCGCGCGAACGCCACCAACGACAAGGCTTCGACCATGATCGCGAGCAGCAGCCACCCCGCGTCGAGATGAGCGAGCTCGGCCGACGCGCCCGCCAGCTCGCCACCTTGCCCGCTCACCGCCCAGAGGGCAACGCCGCCGAGCGCGATCCCCACGGCGAACCGGACGCGACGCCAGGTGCGCTTCGGCCTGTTGCTCGGAGGCAGTCCCCCGGCTGACAGCTCGCTCACGACCGGTCCGGCACAGTCGCCGGGCCGCCGGCACGCTCGAGGCCCTGGCGACCGATTCGAGCACGATCCGTAGCGAGCTGTGCGGTCGACTGGAGTGGACGACTGCAGGAACCCAAGGCGCTACAGCTGCAGTGATTTCGTCTCAAGGAACTCTTCGAGCCCGAACTTTCCCAGTTCGCGTCCATGGCCTGACTGCTTGAAGCCACCGAAGGGCGCCAACGGGTTGAAGCTTCCGCCATTGATGTCGACCTGACCCGTCCGGATCCGGCGAGCAACCCTGATCGCGTGCTCCGGATCGGCCGACCACACTGCTCCCGACAATCCGTAGATCGAGTCGTTCGCGATCTCGATTGCTTCGTCCTCGGTGTCGTAGGGGAGGATCGAGAGTACCGGACCGAAGATCTCCTCCTGGGAGATCGCCATGTCGCGCCGGACCTCTGAGAACACAGTTGGGCGCACGAAGAAGCCCTTCTCCAGGCCTTCGGGCGGGTCGACACCTCCCGTGACGAGCTTCGCGCCTTCGTCGATGCCTTTCTGGATGTACGCACGTACACGCTCGCGCTGGGCTGCCGAGACAAGTGGGCCGATCCGTGTCGCGTCGTCGAACGGGTTGCCAGGCACTGACGCCATGGCGGTTCGCGCGGCGATCTCCTCGGCCTCGGCCAGCCGATCGCGGGGCACGAGCATCCGAGTCAGGGCGCTGCAGGTCTGGCCCGAGTTCAGAAAGCACATCGTGACTCCCACCGACACGGCACGACCGAAGTCAGCGTCCGGCAGGATCACGTTGGCTGACTTGCCGCCCAGCTCGAGAGCGACCCGCTTCCCGGCACGAGTCGACCCGGTGAACGACACCATGTCGACTTCCCGATGGCAGGTGATGGCCTCGCCAACCTCTGGGCCGGTTCCCGAGACCAGGTTGAAGACGCCAGGTGGCAAGCCGATCTCGTGCATGAGCTCGGCAAGAACGAATGCGTTCAGCGGTGCCACTTGGCTCGGCTTGAGCACGACGGTGCAGCCGGCTGCCAGCGCCGGAGCCACCTTGGCGGCGATCTGGTGGAGAGGATAGTTCCACGGCGTGACGGCACCGACAACCCCGACCGGCTCACGTACAACCAGCGAGTTTCCGACCGTTTCCTCCCACGGGACCTGGTCGACGATCTCGGCCATCGAAGCGAAGGTCGCGATCGGCAGGCCGACCTGGATGATCGCCGAGAGGTTGACGGGCGTGCCCACCTCGCGGGCGATCAGCTGACTGATCTCGGTCATGCGGACGCCGAGGCCTTCAGCTATACGCGATGTGTACTTCGCCCGCTCGGGCGCCGAGATCCGGGCCCATCCCTCGAATGCGGCACGCGCCGCCCGGATCGCGCGGTCGACATCGGCGGCGGTACCACTGGGGATCGTGCCGATGACCTCCTCGGTGGTCGAGTCGAGAACGTCGATTGTGTCGGTGCGCGCCGGAGCGACCCACGCGCCGTCGATATAGAGCCTGTCCCGGACCTCCATGCCGCCTCCCCGTGAAACCAGTGCGAGCCCACCCCGGGGATCTCAAGGACCGTTGGTGACCCCGTACCAGTCAGAAACGCAGTAATGCGGGTTGTTCCCCGCAAGCAATGATCCCAACGCGTACGAGGATACCGAGACCTTGGCGCCTGTCGTACCGACGATCTCGACACTCTCCACCCGGCCGCCGAGGGACCCGAGACCATTGCGCTGCGTCACCTCCACTGCGGCGAGCCTGCCCACCGATGGGAACGTCTTCTCGACAGAGCGCACCGGCACCGACGCCCACCACTTGTGGCACGGATTGCATGTGTAATAACCGCTCTTGATGCAAACCACGTCGCCGCGGTCCACCACGCTGGGAAACCGGCCGCTGACGGTGTAGCCGCCAGAGGACGCGAAGTACTCGGCAAACACCGGCGTCCCGGGCGCTCCGGGCGTCACGGGCGCTCCGGGTGCTCCGGGCGTGCCGGGCTGCTCGAGGATCTGGCCCGCAGTGTCGGTGGCTGCCGCGTTCAAGATGGGGCTCTCATTCGCCATGCCCGGGTACGACTGGCAGTAGGAGTCGCACGCAGTCGCATACGGTGCCCAGCCCCCCGAAGCGAGCTCGGCCGCGACGTAGGACCGCGTCGCGACGGCCTGCGCCTCGAGTGCCTGAAAACCCCACGGACGGCCCTGAGGAGAGCCGTCACTGCCTCCGAAGAGGCCCCACGACCACGACACCTCAGCGGAGATGACGCTGCGGACGTATTCCTCGACCGGGAGGATGCTGAGCGTGACCGCGCCACGGGGCGAGCCGTACGCCTCGACCGTCCCGCGAACGGCAAGATCGACGCCGTTGCCCTCGCAGACCGTCAGCACCTCGTTCAAGGTTGCGGAAGGCTGCACCGAAGACGGCACGGCGACCGGGTTCACCAGGTTTGACGCGACACGCGCCCATTTCGTCGACGAGCACCCCGCGGCGTCTGAGAGGGTCCACCGGCCCGACGACAGCACTGCCCGGACAGCTTGGCCACCAAGGAACGAATGCCCACCGAAGGAGAACGCGGACCCACTGGTGACGACAACGGGATCTCCGTCGTTCTCGTTGAGATCCACGGAGATCCTCGGGTCCTTCGACACCAGGTTGTCACCGGGTGACAGGGTCGTTCCGCCGTAGTAGTGGGCGAGGATCCATCGGTAGGGCGCGTGACCGAGAGCTGCGTATCCGAAGGCTCCCCACTGACCCATGCCGAGCCCGGAACCGTTGCCGAGGCCAACGAAATCGACGTTCGGCGCGGGGAACGGCGCGAGCGAAGAACGCGCCGTCGCAGCAGCACTCCCGGTGAGGAGGAGCGGCCCGGCCGGGACTCCGAGCGACACACATACGAGTACAGCGGAACACCGCTTGATGTTGCGGATGTGAGCAATGTTAGTGCTGTGGCCGTTGATCCCGCTCACTTCGCGCTCGGGGACCATCCTCACCGCCGGGACCCTCACCTACGACAAGTACCTTCCGGTACCAAGTCACGTCGCTCTCGCGGCGCACTCAAGCGGCCTGCAGCACCTGCTCGATCGCCTGCGCGAAGGCGCGCCTGGCGCCGTCGACACTGTTTGCTCGAGTGCGCTCCAGTCCCGCGCGCACCAACGCGTCGCGTAGCTGGTGGTCGGTGAGCACGCGCTGGACAGCGGTTGCGACGAGCACGGGCGACTTCGAGGGCAGGACGATCCCGGCGTCGAGCACCGTCTCGGGAACTGCAGCGACGCCATAAGCGACCACCGGTAGCCGGTGGTGCATGGCCTCCAGCAACGGCGCACAGAATCCCTCGTGGTCCGAGCAGCACACGAGCACGTCCGCGCTCGAGTAGTAGGCGGCGAGCTCACCGGGACTGATCGAGCCTGCGAATTCAACCGCTGCTGTCAGGCCGAGCGCGGACACGTACCTGTGCAGCGCGTCCGCGTACGCCGGACAGCTCTCCCGGCCGACCAAGTGCAAGCGGGCGTCCGGATCGAACATCCTCCGGGTGCACGCGAGCGCCTTGATGACGTCGTGATGAGCCTTGTGCGGCAACATCTGTCCGACGAAGAGCCAGTCGTGCCCACCGAGTGCGCGTGCGGACTCGAGGCGGTCGACCACCCGCCGATCGGGTGGACAGTACAAGTTGGAGGTGTCGACCATGAGCGGGGCGACCGCGGTGCGACGATAGCCAGCGTCCTCGAGCTCCGCACGGTTGAACTCCGAGTCGGCAAAGCCGAGCTCAACAATTGGCGCCAGCTCAGCCAGTTGCCTGCGCCCGAGCCGGACCTCTTCACCAAGGTGGGGCATCCATCGCTCGACCAGCTCGGAAGGACTGATGTTGTGATAGTCGACGAGCTTCAAGCCTGGGTGCGAGGCGATCGCGTCAGCAGCTGGCGAGCCGATCGAGGCCTGGTAGCAGACCCATTGGTGCTCGCCCCGCTCGCGAGGCAGGTCCTTGAGGGGGTGGACTCGACCCGCGAGCCCCAGCCCCATGTTGCAGGCGTAGATCTCCGAAACAAACCCCAGCGAGTGCAGCACCCGCTGGGCCTCGAGCGTGTGATGACTGACAGCGTCACGTTCGACGATGGAAGGAATGACCTGGTCGATTCGGACCGGTCGCGTCCTCATGGATGGCCGTCCTCAGCAAGCAGGGCCGGAACCGCACGCCGTGCCGAGACGGCGAAGACGTCCGGGTCGCTCTCATCATGCTCGAACACGGCCAGCTCGCAGAGCCCGCTGCGTGCGAGGAGGTGGCACCACGTAACCGGGTGTAGCGGTCGGCCGGCCGCGAGGTCGGCGGCGACCGGGTCTGTCGCGACGGCAGCTTCGGGCCGTGCGCTCACGAGCACGACGATGCCTCCTGGGGCGAGACTGCGCGCAGCGAGCTGTACCAACACGCGAGCCGCGCCTGGCCGAAGGCGATCTACCACGCCGGTCAACAACAGCCCGTCGAGCGTGCCGCTCACGGTCGCGCCAAGGTACTCCAAGGCGCCAGCCGCGAGGATTCTCGTGCCGCCGTCGGCTCGAGCCGGCCAGCGGGGATCAGCACCTCGCGCGTCGAGACCTCGGGCAACAAGCGCCTCCACGAGCCGCCCGTCACCGCACTCGGTGTGCAGCACGAGACCGGGGGCTTCCCGAGATCGCTCGAGCACCGCGGCGCTCAAGCGCTCGAGCACCCAGGCCAAGAGCGGGCCTTCGATCGACGGATGCACGATCCCGGCACCTGACGCAATCGACTCACCGGGTCGAGCTGCCGAGAGGACACGGGAAGCCAGTGGCGAGCGTGCGGCGAGCCTTTCCAAGTGGTCCGCGGTGACGTGCGCTTGAATCGATGCCGCCTCGCCGGCCCAGGCCACGCCGAGCGAGGTTCGGCGCTCGAGACGGCGAAACGACGGACCCAACCGCCGGCGAGCCATCATCGTCGCCTGCTTGCCAAGCTGCGCCAGGCTCACGGGACTCGCCAGGCCGGCGATGGAGTGGCCGCTGGTGAACCAGGAGTCGCTGGCCGTCACCGGTATCCGTGCAGCCAAGCTCGCCTCCGCGGCCTCCTCGAAGCACCTATCGAGCTCGTCCTCGAGCCCGGGCGGGACCCGCCCGCTTGCACGCAGTTGCCTCACCTCTGCTTCGATCTCCGCGACGACTCCGGAAGTCATCCGGCAACCGCTGTCGCCGAACCGGGTTCGAGCGAAGAAGAGAGCTCGATCCGAAGCGGCAACGCCACAGACCCGGTCGCCCCTCCGGGGTTCACGACCTCGAAGGTGGCGGCGGGCTCGAGGCGGGCGTGAACGACACCGCCACCGGCATCTTGAATCCGAGCATTGACCGTGAAAGACCCGTCGAGCAGCGGAAGCCGGTCGAAATCGAATTCCACGCGGTAGCGACCCGGCTCGAGATCATGAACCTGGCTGATCTCGGGCATCGCGCTGTCGCAGTTGAACACGGGGGCGCCGCTTGAGTTGATCATCTCGCAGCCGAACGCCACGTTGGTGAGCGGCTCGTTCACCTGGAACCGGAGCTCGAGGCGAAAAGAGTCCCCGGGGACGAGAAAGCCACGGCCGGGTGGACCGGAATGGCGGGCGGCCGCATCGGTGATCACGACACGCCTCTCCGGTTGGACGACGGCTTCGACGGTTTCGGCAGGGTCAGGTTCCTCTGCCGGCAACGCGACGGGCACGTCCCCGGCAAGCAGGCAGTCGCGGAACGCCCTGATCGCTTCGCCCGGCGGAGCAACAGTCAAGACCTTGCCATTTTCGAGCACCACGACGCGATCGCAGACCTGGCGCATGACGTCCGCGGAGTGCGACACGACCACGATCGTCCGGCCCTCGGTCTGGAACTGATGCACGCGTTCCATGCACTTCTGCTGGAATCGTTCGTCCCCGACGGCGAGTACCTCGTCGATGAGCAACACGTCAGGCTCGACGTTCACCGCGACCGCGAAGCCGAGGCGCACATACATGCCCGAAGAGTAGAAACGAACCTGGTTGTCGATGAACTCCTCGAGCTCCGCGAACGCGACGATGTCGTCGAAGCGACGCTCGATCTCGCGGCGCGAGAGGCCCAGCAGTGAGGCGTTCAGGAAGATGTTGTCCCTTCCTGACAGCTCGGGCTGAAAGCCGGCGCCGAGCTCGAGCATCGCGGCGACGTGCCCGCGGACGACGATCTGGCCCGAAGTGGGCTGCAAGATGCCGGCGATGCATTTGAGCAAGGTCGACTTGCCGGAGCCGTTCCGGCCGATAATCCCGAGCGTCTCGCCGGTGGGGATCTCGAATTCAAGATCCCTGAGCGCCCAGAAGTCCTCGAAAGGCACGTGCCCGGCGTGAAGTATCCGCTCCTTCAAAGAGGTGTACTTCTCCTTGTAGAGGCGAAATCGCTTCGAGAGGTGCTGAACGTCGATTGCTGTTTGCAGAAGTACTCAGAGCTCCTCGGCGAAGTTGCCCTCGATCCTGCCGAAGACAAGCATCGCAAGCAGGAAGAGCAATACGGAGACGACCAAGATGATCGCGAGCGCGGCCAGATACCAGTGCTCCCCGTAGCTCGGGATCGGAATGGGGTTGTCGCGCGGCGCCACCGTTCCATAGATGAACCGCTGAAAGGAGAGCACGATTGTGACCAAGGGGTTCAGGAAGTAGACCCACAAGACGCCGTGGTGCGCCAATTTTTGACCGACAGTGGTGAACATGTAGACGATCGGCGCGCTGAAGAACAGCGCCACGAGTGCAACCTCGATGAGGTGCTGGACGTCGCGCAAGTAGACGGTGACCGCCGAGAGGAAGACAGCGAGCGCCGCCGAGAACACGACATCACAGACCAGAGCGAGGAGCATCACGGGCAGGAACTTCCAGTCCGGCATGACCCGGAACCCGATGAGGAAGGCCAGCATGATGCAGGCTTGGAAGAAGAAGTAGCAGATCGCGGTGCCCACCTGGGCAAGGGCCAGGATCTCGCGGGGGAACGAGACCTTCTTCACGATCCCTGCCTGGGCGACGAGCACCCCTGCCGAGCCGAGCAGCGAGTTGTTGAACAGGTTCCAGGGCAGGAGCCCCGCGAACAGGTAGATCGCGAACAACAAGATGTGGTTGTTCAGAAAGTACTTGAACACCACGTAGTAGACGCAAAGGATCAGCGCGGGGTTCAGGAACGACCACAGGAAGCCGAGGACGCTGTTCTTGTAGCGAACCTTCAGTTCCTTGCGGACGAGAAACACGATCAGTTCGCGCGCCTGCCAGATCTCGATGAACCGATTACGGAGGCTTACCTTCGCGGAGACCACGCGCGAGGGGAGCTGCCGCTCGTCGCCAGCACGCGCAGCGAGCAGCGGAGCCATCGGTGCAACTTTCATCCCCCGCACCCTAGTCAAGAAAGGCTGTTCCCGGCCTACGCGGCGAGGTCCGCCCCGGCCAGCCTCATCACCTCGCTTGGGCACAACCCGGTAAGCTCCACTGCGAGACGAGCGCACCGAAGGAGGCGATTGACCGTGGCGTCCATCGGCCACCGAGGTTGGCGCCAAGCGAAGACCAGCTTGACGAAGAAGTTCGACGGACGTGTCACGCTGCCGCTCGCCGAAGTGCTCGAACGCGTCACCCGGCTGCAGGACCAGGTTGCAGAACTGACCGACGTCGTCAGAGGGCAGGTCGAAATGGGGAACCAGACCACCGAGCTCCTCGGGCGTCTTCTCGCTACTTCCTCGAGCCGTCTCGACGAGGTCGAAGACTCGCTCCGCCAGCTCAGCACGGCCGGGGCGACAGCGCTCGGATCCAGCGAGAGCTCGAAGAAGCACCCTCGCGACGAGGTCACAGGAGCGCCTTCTGCTTCCGGGAACCCGTCGCAGCACTGAGGCCCGGCCTTTCCAGCGTGACCCCCGGCCCCGTCGTAGTCGACCTTCAGGCACTCCAGAGCCCGGGCTTGCGGGACCGGGGGGTCGCCCGGTATGCCTACGAGCTCGCGGTCGCCCTCGAGCGAGGGCACCCTCGGCTGGTCGGTCGGTACCTGCTGAATCCTGACCTGCCTCCGCCCGGCGATCTTGGACCCCTCCTGGGTTCGGGAAAGGTCGACTACGCGGGGGCGCCTGACGCGGTGGTTCCAGAAGCTCGCGTGCTCCATGTGCTCTCGCCCTTCGATCTCGCGGTTCCGATCGGCCGTGTATGGCCTCTATGGGCCCACGAGCGGGGGCTGCGGTTCTGCGCGACGGTGCACGACCTCTTCCCTCTCGAGCACAATCGCTCATCCCTGGACGACCTCCGGCAGCGCACTGGGTACTCGGGCCGTCTGGAGGTACTGCGTGCCGCCGACGCACTGCTCACGATCTCACCGGAGACGAGTCGGTCGCTGGTGAGGAACCTCGGTGTCGACCTGGAGAGGCTGCACATGGTCGGCGCGGTCACGGCGCGGCGATTCGCGCCCGCGCCGTCGTCGGAGAACGCCCGCTCGCTGGCTCAGGCATGCGTGCCCGACCTCGAGCCCTCCTTCGTCCTGTACCCCACCCGAAGCGACGGCGGCGACAACGTCGAGGCGCTCATCGTTGCCTTCGCCCGCTTGCCTGAGGCATTGCGCAACACGCGCCAACTCGTCGTTTCCGGTCAGTTCCCCGAACTGACGGCACGCCATTTCCGTCACTTGGCGGCCGCCGAGGGCATCGGCGGCCGGGTCCTGTGCACGGGAGATGTGTCGGAGGAGGCAATGCTTCGCCTCTACCAGGCGACCGAGCTGCTGTGCTTCCCTTCGCTCTTGGAGGGCTGCGACCTCCCGGTCGCACAGGCAATGGCGTGCGGCGCTGTCGCGATCGTGTCGGATGTGGGTCCCCTGCGAGATCTCGTCGCGCCCCAAGCTCGTTTCGATCCATCCAGTCCGGCGGCGATCAGCGTTGCGATCGAACAAGCGCTGTGCGACGAGGCGTTCCGCGAAGCGTCGCGTCAGCACGCCTCCGCTACGCGAATGACGTGGGCAGACGTTGCGAATCGGACCGCCGCGGTCTACGAGGCACTGCTGGCCCGGCCCGGCCGGCCATGGCGGCGCCGTCGTCGGATCGCGATAGTCTCGCCGTTCCCGCCCGTGGCCTCCGGGATCGCGAACTACAGCTTCCGCCTGGTCGAAGAACTGTCCGCTCTCGGTGATCTCGACATCGACTGCTTCGCCGACGGCTTCGACTTCTGGCTCGGGCCCCCCCGCGCGCCGTCGGGACTCGCGATCTACGACGCGCGCCGCTTTCTCAGCATGGAAGCCGCCACCGCGGGGTACGACGAGGTCGTCTATGTCCTCGGCAACAGCGAGTTCCACACGGCGGCGTTGGCATCGCTCCGCCGCCGAAGCGGGATGGTCCTGGCCCACGACGTGAGGCTGAGTGGCCTGCATCGTTTCGCAGCAGGCTCGAGAGCAGCCGTGCCGGAAGGGGTTGCCGGCACGCTCCGGCGGATCTATGGGCCGCTCCTACCCGAGGGACTGGCCTCGTCGGGCGAGGTCACCGCGACCGAGGCAGAACGCTACGGCCTGCTCATGGCGCGCGAGGTCATCGGTCTCGCCGACCGCTTCCTCGTCACCTCGGAGGCCGCCGCCCGCCTGGCGCGCGTCGAAGCGGGACCGGGCCTCGCGACACGCGTCGGCGTCGTCGGGTTCGCCACTGAGATCCTCCGAACCGGAGGCACTGCAGCCTCTGAGGTTGCCTGCATCGAGCCAGGGGCTCGGGTCCTTGCCAGCTTCGGGATCGTCGACCCGATCAAGCAGCCCCACAAGCTCTTACGCTGCTTCGCAGCATTGGCGGCGAACCACCCAGACCTCGTGCTTGCCCTCGTCGGGCCCGTCAGCGACGAGTTGGCCCGCGATCTCGGAGGGCTCGGTGAGGCCCTCGGCCTGGACGGACGGCTGTTCATCACCGGCCGAGTCGAGGCCGAGGTCTACCTGGACTGGTTGGAGCGGGCCGAGCTCACGGTGCAACTGCGGGCTTCCTTCTCAGGCG
This sequence comes from Acidimicrobiaceae bacterium, assembly GCA_003139355.1. Taxonomy (GTDB): domain Bacteria; phylum Actinomycetota; class Acidimicrobiia; order Acidimicrobiales; family Bog-793; genus Fen-455. The sequence goes on from PLIM01000163.1 coordinate 22,754, forward strand.
AGGCGTCCGCCGCAGTCGGCGACTGCCTCGCTTGCGGGGTGCCCATGATCGTGACCGACATCGGCTGGATGGGCGAGCTGCCTGATGATGTCGCCTTCAAGGTCCCGGTGGACGTCACCGCTACCGATCTCGCGGAGGCTTGCAGGGGGCTCCTCGACGACCCGGCGGCGCGAGGAGCGCTCAGCAAGGGGGCACGTAGCTACGCCGGTGCCCATACATTCGAGGCCGCCGCGCGTGCGCTTCTCGACATCCTCGACGAGACCTCGGCCGTGGCCGGATGACGACCACTGTGGTCGAGCCCCGCGAGCCCGGGCGTCCCTAGTCGGACCGGTCTCGTCCAAGCACGGAGGAAATGCTCCGATAAGCAACGCGAGCAGCCATTGCCGCCGGCTGTAGCAACGGTCGCCGGTCGGCGGCTGCCAGAACAGAGCGAGCGAGGTCGCCGAGCTTGCTCTGTGCCTCGGGGAGCCCCAGCACGGGCGAGTCCAGCTCGGTCATTGCGATTCCTGGTGTCGCAAGCCTGTCCCAACCGGCAAAGTGTGCCGGCTCGGTCGCCGTGAGCTCTCGCCTTTCCCGAGCCGCCCTCATGCGCACGAGCTCGAGCACGTTCTCGGTTGAAGCGTCGGTCCCCTCGCCCCATCCGCCGTCGTCGGCATCGACCTCACGCGCATCGTGGGAGCAGACGACCAAGCGCTCTCCCGGTCTCCCCACGGCAGTAACAAAAGCAGCTCGCTGATCCTCGCCTCCGACCACGATCCGCTCCGCGCTGCGCCAGAGAAGAAGAGCCGCACGCCCGCTGGGACCGCCAGGGAGGTCGTCCAGTCGCTCAAGGCGAATCACGACCTGACGCCCACAGCGCAAAGCGAACGAGAACGCGACCAGAGACAGCGCTCGCTCGCACCGTCCGGCTCGCGCCCGCACCGGTAGGCCCGGCTGCAACTGCACGACAACCGAGTCGAAGCCTGAAAGCATCGTCGCGAGCCGAACGCATCCCGGTATCCCAGGCGTGGTCATATAACGATGGGCAGTTGCAACCGGATCCGGCGCGACGATCTCGACCATGTGCCCTTCGGCAAGCAGACTGACGACCTCCGTCCGCAAGGCCTCGGCGCGTGCACGCTCCGGCGGGGGAAGCGAACCGACGACCAGGACTCTCATGGGCCTGTCCCCGTTAGGCCCGCGCCTCGGCCGCTCGCTCGATCTCACAGGAAGACCTCCAGCGAGCGCTCCATGGCGTCGAGCACCAACGGCCACCTGTAATTGGCGAGCACGTAGTCGCGCCCCTTGCGGGCAAGCTGCGCGGCTTGTTCCGGCGCTTCTGCGACAAACCGCAAGCACTGGCCGAGCTCAAGCTCGTCGGCGTAGACGAGGCCTCCTCCGGACCGCTCACAATGCCAGGTGACGACATCGCTCGCGCTGCTCGCGATGACGACTGTCTCGGCGAGCCAGGCCTCCATGATCGTGCGCGAGAAGCTCTCGTTCGCGCTGGGCTGCAAGAAGGCGTCCGCGGCGGCAAAGGCGTCCGGCACCTCGATGGGCGCCAGATGGCCGAGATCGACGATCCGATGCTCGAGCGACGACGGCGCCTGAACGTGGCCCACCCCGATGGTCACGAGATCGAACGGCAAGCGGTGGCGGCGAGCTGCGATCCCAAAACCGGCCATCAGTTCCTGCCAGCCCTTGCCACCCTCACGTCTGCCCGCGTACAGCACGTACGGGCGACGGAGGTCGTGCCGTTCGCGAAAGCCTTCTCGGTCGTAGGCCTCAGGTATCTTGACGGCCGCGCCGATCACCGAATGGTGAGCAGCTACCGGCGCGAGCCGATGGCCCAACTGGTGCTCCGGCTCGGAGAGGAACCAGACAGCCGCAGACGACGCCAGTGCAGCGGCCACGGATCGAAGGTAGGCGTATGGCTCGTCGTGCAGGCAGGGCATGAGGACTGTCCGTTCGGGCGCGATCCCAGTGCAATAGAGGGTCGACCAGAACAGGTAAGGCGAGAACACGATCGCCGTGTACTCCTCGGCGTGGCCGGCGAGGTAGAGGTATAGGTCCGGGACACGGAAGCGCCCGTTGCACCAGGCCAGCTCCTCGGACTCGTCCAGCTGGTCTCCCGACAGGAGGCGCTCCTGGATCCGGTTCCACCGGCCGTGGTCCCGGTCCTGGATGGTCGGGAACCGTCGGACAGTCACGCTCCCATCTGTGCTGACGCCTGGCGGGAACTCGTTCGCCCACGTGAAGTGATCCTGCGCACAGGTCGTCAGTACCTCGACTTCGTAACCGCGCTCGGCGAGGCCCTGCGCCGCCTCACGCACGACGGCCTCCGAGCCGCCGACCACGGTGTCCCCATAACGCGGTGCGACAAAGGCGAGGCGTGCCTTGCCTTTCTGGCGAAAAGCCACGTTAAGTGTTGAGCGCATCACTATCAGTGAGATTCTGGTAGTCTTGCCCCATGGACTTCCGCCACGTTCGCCATTGTGACATGGGTCCAAGACGGGTGATGGCACACCGGGGCCTGCTGCCGTTCGTAGCTGCCGCCTGCTTGATCGCTGCTTTCACCGTCCCTACCTTCTCGGCGGCTTCGGCCGGCGTGCGAACCTCCACTCCATCCGGCGTACCCAACGGGACGCGCGTGACACACATCCCCCATTTCGAAAGTCCGCTGTGGACCCTCAAGAGACTCGGCTCCACATGGATGAGCTCACCGGTCGTCGCGACGATCGACGGCGTCAAGGCCGTGGTTCTCGCAACGCTTTCGGGCGAGATCTACGTCGTCAACGCAAAGTCCGGTCGTGAGCTGCCAGGTTGGCCCCGGTGGGTGCACATCAACAGCCGAACGCCGACGGCCGTCGACTCGAGCCCGGCGGTCGCGTATCTCGACGGTCCGGACAGGCCGCCCTCGATCATCGTGGGTGCTGGTTCCCTCTGGAGGGCCAACCAACAGGGCGGGCTTGAAGCCTTCTACGCCAGTGGAAAAGTACGTTTCGTCTTCCAGACGCGGCGCACGTTCTACCCTTGGAGGGCCGGTCCGGACGATTACTCCGACCCCGTCTTTGCGACGCCAGCGGTGGGCGACATCACCGGAACAGGCCAACTCGACATCGTCTTCGGCTCGTACGACCACAACATCTACGCGCTGCAGCCGGACGGACAGCTCGTGGCTGGCTTCCCGATCCAGCGCGCCGACACGATCTGGTCGTCGCCGACCCTGGCGGACACGAGCCACACGGGCCGCGACGACATCATCATGGGCGGGGACTCGAGCGGCCTCGACGGATGCCGCGGGGGCTGGATCGTCGACTACCGCTACAGCGGTCACGACCCAGAGCTCGTATGGCAGCGGTGCACCGGCCAGACGATCTGGTCAAGCCCTACGGTCGGGATCCTCAACAGCACCGAACGGCCCGCTGTTGTGGTCGGGACCAGCTTCTACTCGAAGTATCACAGCACCTCCACCGACGAGATCATTGCGTTGTATGCCAACGACGGTCATGAGGTGCCAGGTTGGCCGGTCAAAGCGAGGGGGCCGACGTTCGGCTCGCCGGCGATCGGTCGGATCGACGGCCAGCTCGCTGTCGTTTCGACATCTTGCGCCCAGTGCGTGAAGGGCCCTGCGGTCGTGAGCGCTTGGAGCGGCTCAGGCCGCCGGATCTGGTCCCGGGTCTTCGATGCCCATAACGAAGCCACATCCTCCCCGGTGCTGGTCGACCTCACCGGCGGCGAGAACGACGGCGACGACGTGCTGGTGGGTGCCGCTCGGGGGCTGTACGTACTCGCAGGCAACAACGGGAAGGTCCTCTCCGTCTCCGGAGGGAGGCAGCCCGCCCTCGAACCGGGCTGCGACACCCCTGGCAGCGCGGCCGTCGCCTATGTGCCCGGCGCTCCGGAGAGCGGCTGGATGATGTACTTCGCCTGCGGGGGACCGACCATACCGGCAACTCTGGTCGCGTACCCACTGCCGATGGCGCCGGCTGCGTCCAACCCGCCAGCGTGGCCCGAATGGAGGGCGAACGCGGACCGCACGGGGATCGCCGACCCGCTCTCGGTCAAGCGGACACGGTGCGCTCGATCCAGTCACAAGGACGTCGGGTACCGCCTCGCGACCAGTGACGGCTCAGTATTCGATCTTGGCAACCTCTCCTACTGCGGTGGCTTGAACACCACCGTGCTGCCTTCGGACGTAGTCTCGATGACCACCACCCCGAGCGGGGACGGCTACTGGCTCCTCATCGCAGATGGCTCGGTGTACGCGTTCGGTGACGCCAAGTGGTACGGGGACCTTCGCGGCGGTGCCTGGCGCGGCGGACCAGTGCCACCTGGATCCCCGGTGGTCGGCATCGCCGCAACCCCAGACGGAAAGGGCTACTTCGTCGTGGCTGCCAATGGCTCGGTGTACGCGTTCGGTGACGCGAAGTACAGCGGTTCTCGAGGTGGCCTCTGGATCGATGGAGCCGTCGTCGGGATCGCGGTCGATCCCACGACCGGCGGCTACTGGGTCGTTACCTCCCGAGGTGCCGTCTACGCCGAAGATGCTCCGGACTATGGCTCGCCGGCCACGCACCACCTGCCGTCACCGATCGTCGCCATGGCGGCTGCGCCCCACGGGTCCGGTTACTGGCTCGCCGCAAGCAACGGTCGTGTCTACTCCTACGGAGCAGCGTTCCACGGCTCGGCATCCAACAGGCATCTCTGGTCGCCGGTCGTCGGCATAGCCGCGAGCTCCTCGGGGAACGGCTATTGGCTCGCATCGGCAGACGGGACCATCCTCCGGTTCGGGAACGTCGGTTCATACGGCAAAGTGCCTGCCGAAGCCCATTCGGAGCCCATCACTGCATTCAGCTCGGTGCCGTAGGGCCCGCCTTCCCTCAGGACACGTCCACGTCCACCAAGGTCGTGGATGTCCCCGTACCTGACAACCCAGCGACGACACAGAAGCGCACGCTGTGCCAGGGCCATCGCAACGCCCGCCGGAGCACAGCTTCAACGCCGTCATCTGGTCTGATCGCCAACCGAGTCGAGGCACTACCCTCAGCTGTTCGGTCGGCCGGAACCGGAAGACGACTTCTGAGGACCTCAGGTTGTCGCCTTCAAGGTGGAGCGGTCAATCACGCGGTCGATGAAGCCATAGTCCAGCGCCTCCTGAGCAGTAAACCACCGGTCACGGTCAGAGTCGGCCTCGATCCGCTCAATCGGTTGGCCCGTATGCAGAGCGATTCGCTCGGCCATCATCCGCTTCAGGTAGACGATCTGCTCGGCCTGGATGGCTATGTCTGCAGCCTGTCCTTGCATCTGGCCCGACGGCTGGTGCATGAGGATCCGGCTGTGTGGCAGCGCGTACCGCTTGCCCGGGGCGCCCGCGCAGAGCAAGAACTGCCCCATCGACGCGGCCAATCCCAAGCAGATGGTCGATACGTCGCAACGGACGTACTGCATCGTGTCGTAGATCGCCAGGCCATCGGTCACCGAGCCGCCTGGTGAATTGACGTAGAGCGAGATGTCCCGTTCCCGATCTTCTGCCTCGAGGAGGAGCAGCTGAGCGCAGATCAAGTTCGCCGAGGTCTGGTCGACTTGGGTGCCGAGGAACACGATGCGCTCGCGCAGGAGGCGCTGATAGATCTCGCCGGCCCGATCACCCGCGCCGTACTCCGAACTGATCGTCATCGCTTCGATCCCCTCGGCGATCGGAGAGGTGGACATGACATTCCTCCTTGTCGGCCGCGACGTTGGCCGAACCGCAACCGCAGGCTACCGGAGCGGCAGGGTGGCGCGGACCTGCTTGCGCACTGCTGAGCCTCGGAGCAGTCGGGAGTACGCTCTGGCAGACTACGCGGGCGTGGCGGAATTGGCAGACGCGCCGGGTTTAGGTCCCGGTCCCTTCGGGGGTGGGGGTTCGAGTCCCTTCGCCCGCACAAGAAAGGCCGCCGAGCAGGTAGCTCAGCTCATTCTCGGCAGTTGAGGGGTCCCGACGTGTGGATGAGCACCGAAACGGTCCCAGGTTGGGATTTATAGAGGAATCTGTATAAACCTAGAAAATCGTTAGAAACCTTGGTCAGTTTCCTCGAAGGGTCGCAAGGTCGGGGATCCACCGCTTCATGAACTGATCGAACAGCGGAACGGTGAAATCAATCTCGCCCCAGCGTGGCGCGTAACAGAGTGACTTCTTGAGAAGGGTGTCCCGCGTCGGACCCAACGATGTCGCCGACTTGCCGAGAAGTTGTGCCACCTCTGCGGAACGGACTGGACCCGGCCCAACTTCTGCCATCGCTCGAAGGTAAGCCCGCTCGGCGTCGTTCGTCCGCCCAATGCGGACCCTGAAAAAACCGTCGTCGAGCTGGGCCGTCGCGAGCGGAACACTCCGCTCGACATCGTCCAGAGTGATAACCGGCCCGCCGGCCAGATCCCAGGCCTGCTTCCCGAACTCCTGCAGGAAGTACGGATAGCCCTTCGAGACTTCAACCACAAGAGCGACCGCATCATCAGCCCAGGTCACGCCTTCGTCGGACGCAGGCACGACGAGAGCCTCTCGTGGCTGGTCGCCGGCAAGGGAGTCGATGACGGGGTAGTTGAACATCCGTTCCGCGTACGACTTGGCCTCTCCAGTCAGCGTGGCAAGCGTCGGGAGCCCGGCGCCGGAGATCGTGATGGGAAGACCGAGCTGAGACGCACGGTGGAGCCCCATCACCAGTGCCTCGAGGGTGTGCAACGAGACATAATGCAATTCGTCGATCGTGATCAGAACACCTGTTTCGTTGTCCCGTGCGACTTCTCCCAGCTCGACGAAGAGTCCCGCAAGATCCATGGACAGATCACCCGAGTCTGCGGAACCGAGTACGGCATCGATGTCGATTCCGATTTCCGGGCCGTCAGGTAGGCGGACCGAGAAGGCCTTCAGTACTCCGAGCGCGCGACGGACTCGTTCCCCGATGCGGCGTCGAGCATCCATTGAGAGCAAGACGCGTCGGAAGGCAGCGGCGAGCCTCGCTGGGAGCTCACCATCCTCACTCACTTCGATGTGCTCGTGGAAGTAGCCGCGTGCCTCTGCGAGTTGCTCGAACTCGTTCAACAGAACCGTCTTTCCGACGCCTCGAAGACCGGTCAGCATCAAACTGCGACCGTACCGACCGGCGAGAAGGCGCTGGAGCGCGATGTCCATCGCCTCGATCTCGCCGTCCCGCCCGACGAGCGCCGGCGGGCGAGTCCCCGCTCCGGGACTGTACGGATTGCGCACCGCGTCCACAGCGCGAAGTATAGGGTTTTTCTCCATCTATAGAAATATCGCTATAAATGTCAACGAATACGCGTCCGATGCAACATGCGTCATTGTGATTGAACTAGTAAGGCAAGTGCTCAGAAAGCAGTTCAGAGGCACTTTTCGAGCTGAGCGATGAATGCCTTCACACCCGAACGGCCGCGAGAGATGCTCAACGTCTCAAGCCGCAGACATGGACAAGACGGCGACGCCTCACAGAGCTGAAGGATCAGCGGCAACGAACACGGACCAGAGACTCGAGTTGAACAACGGTCCCCAGACCGCGTGAGCGGGCTGGGGACCCTGTCGTCTCTCCTCCAAGAAAACGAGCGAGCCCGTCAAGTGTCCTGTGCTCTGCCTGACGGCAACTGTGAAGCTGCGCCGTGCATCTTCGACATCCTCATGATGCCGGCCCTATCGAGGACGACCAACTGGTTGTTCTCAGGGTCGTAGCGCCGGACGAGCGCAGTTCGACCCGCTGCAGAATTGCTAACCAATTGCTAACCAAATCCCACGAACCGGTGCGAACGGACTTGGACGAAGAGGGACAGGCTCCGACAAGATCCAGCAAAACAAAGACTCTTGTGGACTGCAGCGGACGCCTTCGGACGCTCGCCTGCGGGCTTAGGTCCCGGTCCCTTCGGGGGTGGGGGTTCGAGTCCCTTCGCCCGCACACCTTCGCCTGCACAAAATGGCTGTTGAGCTGGGGCGATGCTCCCACGGTAGCGGCTGGCCAGTTGAACTTCCGGACAGCCAAGACACGGAATTGCCAACCTCGGTCTCCCTTTCCGCACTCCTGACGTCGGTCGACAGCCCATTTCGCGTCACAGTTGCGACCAGTTCCCGGTAAGTTATCGATACAGGCATTCGGTCGGTGATCTTCCCGGACACAGGAAGGAGCCTCAAGGCGTTGACACTGCACGCCACTCCGAACCACTCCCGCTACTTCATGCGAGCAGTTGGGGCGGCTGGGATCGCCCTTGTCCTTGGTGCTTTCGCTGTCGCTATGGGCGTCACGGCCCCCGCGTCGGCGGCCGGACGGGGCGCTGATGCGAAGAACGCGCTGGCGCCGCCGTGTGCGCCTTCGGCAGTGAGGGAAGTGACCTCGACGAACGGGCGGTACTACGGGCCGAAGTCCATCGTGAAGATGACTTCGTCGGTTCGCAACACGTCCAAGGCCACGTGCAGCGTGTCGGTCGGTCCGACCTCTCCCTCGTTCGCCGTGACCAACTCGAAGGGCGTCGAGGTGTGGAACAACTGCTACGCCGGCGACCGGCCCGGAGCGTGCCCCCAGTACCTCATCGCGCGAAGTCTCAAACCGGGGGCCACGTTCTCCAAGACCGTGGCTTGGGACCAGCGCTCCGGCAGCCCGCCAGCCCGCGTGCCGGCGGGCATCTACAAAGTGACGACCCACTTCACCGGCATCCCTGGCAACCACTCAGCCTGGTTCAAGCTCATGGCGCGGTGACCAGGTCCCGCACGATCACCGTGACATAGGCAGCTGGCGGTCGCAGCTACGCACTGCGCGGGGTTGATCGCCTGGTCGTCCCGTTCTCGGGTCCGTCGACTTACACTTGGACCGAGCCAGTCTCCTCCGAAAAGCCGTACTCCAACGCACGGGGGGTTCATCTCGCAGCGCGGCAACCGCCGCCTTCGTCGCCGAAGCGAACAACGCGGTGACGATCAAGGAGCCCACGACGGCGCTGTGCATGATCACGCTGAAGTCGGCCAAGGGAGCGTGCACGCCGTCGGCCGAGAAGCTTCCGGTGGGCACCTACCATGTCGTCGCCACCTACAACGGCAGCGCGGATTTCGGCGGCTCGACTTCTGCCACGGAGACGCTCACCGTCGCCGAGCAATGAACGACCACCGCGAGCGCGGATGAACCACCTCAGCCGATCCGCGCTCGAGGCGTGAACGGCCGCAAGCCGGTTGTCCCGAGCGATCGAGATGTCGGGAGAGGTTCGGCTTCCTCCTGCCTGCCAAGGTGTCCGGCAGCCCGCTCGCTGTGCGCCTTCCTGAGGCACACACCGAGCGGGCTGCCGGAAGCTACGGCGCTGCCCACGGTGCCGGATACCGACGCGCCCTCCCTGCAGGCCACGTCATGTGAATGGACCTGGCGACATTGGGCCCCAACTGTGAAGCTGTTCCCATGGTTGTCGCGCGCGCCCCACTCGGGGAGCTGGACCTGGCCGACGCTGCCGGTCTCGCCCCGGAGGAGGTGCTCTCGCGCCTGGGGAGCAGCACCGATGGACTCTCGTCCGACGATGTGGCGGAGCGGCTAAGACGGTTCGGGCCCAACGCGCTCGGTACGCACCGTGTGCGTGCTACCGCCGTCCTCTTCCGCCAGATCCGGAACCCGATCCTGATCCTTCTTCTCGGGGCGGCACTGGTGTCGGGACTGACCGGTGGCGGGACGAACGCGGTGATCATCGCTGTCATCGTCGCCCTCAGCGTCGGTCTGGGCTTCTTCAACGAGTACCGGGCCGAGGTGGCGATGGCCTCTCTCCGCGGCAAGATCCGACACGAGGCCGAGGTCCTCAGGGACCGACGGACGGTCCGGGTTCCGGTGACCGACCTCGTGCCAGGCGACGTGGTATCGCTTCGCATCGGTGGCATCGTGCCAGCCGACCTCCGTCTGCTGAAGGTCGACGAGCTCGAGTGCGACGAAGGCGTGCTGACCGGAGAGTCGATGCCGGTGGCCAAGTCCGTGGCACCCGTCACTGGCCACCAGGCGCTGGATCAGCCGGGATGCGCTTTCATGGGGACAGTCGTCCACCAGGGCTCGGCCCTCGGCGTGGTGGTCCGCAGCGGAGCCCGCACCGCCTTCGGGCAGATCGCTGCCGGTCTGAGCGAGAAACAGAGCCGGACCGCCTTCGAGATAGGCCTGTCTCGTTTCTCGCGCTTGTTGTTCGGGGTGGCGGCCGTGCTCACTGGGTTCATCTTCATCGTCAACGTGGCGCTGTCACGGCCCCTCATCGACGCACTGCTCTTCTCACTGGCGATCGCCGTCGGCATCGCCCCCGAGATGATGCCCGCCATCGTGACGGTCAGCCTCGCCGCAGGCTCGAGGGCCCTCGTGGCGAAGAAGGTGTTGGTCAAGCGGCTGGTCGCCATCGAGGACCTGGGCAACATCGAGATCCTCTTCACCGACAAGACCGGCACCCTCACCGAGGGGGCGATCACCTTCGAGCGGGGACTCGCCGCTGACGGGCAGGAGAGTGACCGCCCGCTGCTGTTCGGGCTGGTGTGCAACGAAGCGACGGTCACCGACGAGGGCCCGGTCGGGGGCAACGCGTTGGACCAGGCGCTGTGGTCGGCCCCCGGGGCGGGTGTGGGAGGTGAGATCGCCACCTCGGCCGTCGGCTATGTGCGACAGGGCGTGCTTCCTTTCGACCACGAGCGCCAGCTGGTCTCCGTGCTGGTCAAGGATCCCTCTGGCAAGCCACTCCTGATCACCAAGGGAGCACCCGAGGTAGTTCTGGAGCGGTGCGTGAACGTTCCTGACGGCGCCCGGCCAGCGCTGGAGGCACTGTTCAACGAAGGAGCCCGGGTGGTGGCCGTGGCCACCCGCCCGGCAGGTGACGTGGAGACGCTCACCGCCGAGGCCGAACAGGGGTTGGCGCTGGTCGGGTTCCTGACCTTCGCCGACCGTCCGAAGGCAGACGCCGGCTCCTCCATCGCCCAGCTCCAACGGCTGGGCGTGGAGGTGAAGATCATCACCGGGGACAACGGCTTGGTGGCAGCCAAGGTGTGCTCGGACATCGGATTCGAATGCGCGGGCGTGCGCAGCGGCACGGAGGTCGAGTCCCTCGACGACGACCAGCTCGAGGCGGCCATCCTAACCACGACGGTGTTCGCCCGGATCAGCCCCGATCAGAAGTCGCGGATCATCAAGGTGGCCCGCCGCACCGGAAGGGACGTGGCGTACCTCGGCGACGGGGTGAACGACGCGGTGGCGCTGCACCACGCTGATGTCGGGATCTCGGTGGACTCGGGAACCGACGTGGCCAAGGACGCCGCCGACGTGGTGCTGCTCGACAAGGACCTCGGGGTGCTGGCCGAAGGGGTGATGGAAGGCCGCCGCATCTTCGCCAACACCATGAAGTACGTCCTGATGTCCACGTCCTCGAACTTCGGCAACATGTTCAGTGCGGCCGCTGCCTCGGTGTTCCTGACGTTCCTTCCGATGCTGCCGACGCAGATCCTCCTCAACAATCTGCTCTACAACGCCGGTCAGCTGGTGATCCCGACCGACCAGGTCGACCCCGAGGCGCTGGCCCGGCCGGCGGCGTGGGACATGAAGTTCATTCGGCGCTTCATGTCCGTGTTCGGCCCGGTGAGCTCGATCTTCGACTTCCTCACCTTCTGGGTGATGCTCTCCCTCCTCCACGCCGGTCACGCCGAGTTCAGGACCGGCTGGTTCGTCGAGTCGATCGCCACTCAGACCTTGGTCATCTACGTGATCCGGACGCGGCGGGTCCCGTTCTTCAAGAGCCGGCCCAGCCTGCCGATGCTTCTGGTGCCGACCGGGGCGGCTCTGGTCGGTGCGATCCTTCCGTGGACGGGGCTGTCACACCTGTTGGGATTCACACCCCTGCCGACGACCTTCTTCCTTCTCCTGTTCGGGATGGTCGTGGTCTACCTGCTGCTGGTCGAGCTGGCCAAGACCCGGTTCTACCGCGTCCCCCATGCGCGGACTCCCCGGCCCCTATCCACCCACGCTGAACGGCTGGAGCGGCACATCGGCCGCCGGGCGTCCCATTTCATCCACTTTGCGATGCAAGAGGAAGGAACCCGGCGAGAACCCAGGGCCCAGGCGTCGCGGGCCAGCGCCGTCAACAAGCCGTCCGGTCAATGATCGAGCCACCGGTCGGCGAACTGGGCGGCCGGCTGGGAGAGGCTGGGCCGCTCCTTCTCCCACAGATGACCCACGTCCGTGTACGGAATGAGCTCCGAGAGTCTCCCGGTATGCCCAGACAAGCCGCTCAGGGCGCGAAGTCCACGTCCTACAAGCCCGTGAGAACCACGCTCGCGGGGTGTTCGACGGTGAAAGCCAGACGGATCGCCGACTTCCCCCCAGGCTCGAGCTCGAGCTTCCACGTCAGCTGGCCGAGGTCATCCTGCTCGACCGCCTTGGGGCTCGCCTCGCGCAGCTTGACCTTGACGTCGCCGTCACGCGAGGTCGGGATCTGGTCTTGCACGGTTATCCGGACCGGCTTGTCACGGTGGTTCTCGACGGTGATCTCGTAGGCGACCTCGATGCTGCGCGTGCCGCCGATGACCGCCTTGCCGGTGCTCTTTCGGCGTAGCGCCCGTTCCACGCGGACACGGTCGTCGACGCCGAGGTGCAGCTCGAACTCTTCCCCGGGGGCGACAGTGCCGAGGTCGGTAGCGCCGACGTACTCCGCATCGTGGAAAACGCTCGCGGGACCCGGCAACAGCAACACGGGCGAGCTGTTGGTGACCGTCGCGCGCAAGTAGGCCTCGGGGGCGAGCTTCGGGATCGTGAGATGGTCAAGTGCGGCGCCGACCTCAAAGCGCGCCACGGTCGTCTTGTGGGGCGTCCCGTCGGACGGGACAGGCATCAGGATCGGGACCCGGTAGACGAGCGCCGCTCCCGACTCCTCGGGGTACGTGACGAGCGGCGGTGCCTCCGCCATCAGCTCCGCCTCGAACCTCGGGGACTGCGGGCCGGCCGACAGGGGCTCTGGCGTTGCGGCCGCGGCGGCGACACCCGAGGCACGCGCCCTCCGCACGGCATGGGCAGAAACTCCCGGCGGGACGGGGATCGGCCGGCCGATGAACCACGGACGCAGCTCGGGCACGGACCTGTGGCGTCCGCGCCGCGTGGTCGACAGCGTCAGCTCCACGGGTCGTGAGCTGTTCCCGAATCTCTGAGTCATAATGAGCGAACACCTATTCGATAAAGTGTTCTCTGTGAACCTGACCG
>PLIM01000103.1 GCA_003139355.1 Acidimicrobiaceae bacterium
GGTGCGTAGGCCGCCAGGACTGTCCAGCTGCCCGAGCCACCGGTATTGACCGAGATCGTGTTCGACTTGGTCGTCGCGCTGCCACTTACGTACGTCAAGCCGGTGTCGATGGCCGTGATGGTCGACACGCCAGTTCCACCGTAAAGTCCGGCGTAGGTCTGGTTGTTGCTCGTGTAGTAGGTGTCGGCGCCTGTCAGGGCTGTCTGCAAGTTGGCCTGCGCCGCGGTGTTGTTGGCGGTCTTGGTCACCGACAGGAAGGTCGGGATCGCGATCGCGAGCAGAATCCCTATGATGAGCAGGACGACCAGCAGCTCGATAAGCGTGAAGCCCCGCTCCCCTGCCTTGTCGAGCCTTGAGGCGATCTCGGTCAGTCTGCGAACGCCAGGCATGGGACCATCCTCTCCGGTTGCAGGCTCTGACGCGAATTACATCGGCCTGCAGCCTGCTGGACCTTAGGAGATCTTCGCAGGGGTTGGAGACAGATGGGGCGACAGCCGTCGGAGGAGAGGTCGACGTCGGCATGTTCGGGCACAGATCGCGGCGGCTGTCGGCACGCGCGTGCATTCGCGGAACTCTGTCAACCTCAGCCTGCTCGCGGCGGACAGGAGAGGACGGATCCTTACCCCCACCAGAACGATGCGGCGATGACGACGTAAAGACCCACGAGGCAGGCCCCCTCGAGCCAGGTCGACTCCCCGTCCAGCACGACGAAGGCGGCGATCAACGTCGTGAGGGCGAGGACGACACCGAGTAACGGCGACAGCACCAGGGTGAGCTGGGCGCCCCCTATCACGCCAGAGAGGAGCACCAGTGCGGGAATGAGCACGAGAGCGATCTGTACAGGGCTCTGCAGGATGACCGACAGCGCATAGTCGCTGCGGTTACGCGCGGCGAGCTGGACCCCGACGACGTTCTCGACCGCATTGCCGGCGAGTGCCACGACCACGAGCCCTGCGAACGCCTCGGACATGTGCAGGGCCGAGAGCGCCGGGGTGAGAGCGGCGACGAACCAGTCCGACACGAACGCCGCGGCGACGCTCGAGGCGAGCAGTGCCACGACCACGAGCGGGATCGGCCAAGTGGCTGCCGCGGCGCCGGCCTCGTTGCTGTGCCCACCGGGGCGTTCGCGCCGGCTTGACTTCTCCGTTGCGGTCTCGCTCCCCGCTGTGACATCTTCCGGGGACGGTCGCGCCTCCCGGCGGACCGATCCGGGGGCGGAGAGCACGAAGACGATCAGCAGTACGACAGCGGCGATGTCGGAAAGCGCAACCTCGTGATGCTTGACGGCGAGGTCCAGATGTACGCCGAGAGTCGGGATCATGAGGACGGAGACGGCGAGCACGAGCAGGACCACGATTGTGCGGGCGCTCTCGGCCGGGAAGCGTTGTGTGCCATGCCTCAGACCCCCGACGATGAAGGCCAGGCCCAGGACGAGCAGCACGTTGGCGAGTATCGAGCCGATGAGCGCAGCTTGAACGACGCCGACGAGGCCCGCCCGAAGCGCGAAGACCCCGAAGAAGAGCTCGGGAAGGTTGCCGAGCGCAGACTGGACGACGCCGGTCATGCCCGAGCCGAGTCGGTCCCCGAGCCGGTCGACGCTCCGGCCCACGATGGCGGCGAGGAACCCAAGGGCCAACGCGGACACGATGAACGGCACGACGCGACCTGTGTGGGTGTAGCGGGTGACAGCCGACCCGGTGGTTCCGAGCGCGCCGGCGAGGAGCAGCCAGACGTCGCTTCGGGAGAGCTTGGATCGCACGGTGGTGTCCAGCCTCAGACGCCGGCGTTGTCGGTTCGGGTCACTGTCCCCACTCCCGTGCAACCATACGGCGTCCGGCCACGACCGGTCGCGGCGTGGCCGTGGGGATGATCGGCCCCGTCGTGAGGTAGACAGGGGTGTGATGCTGCTCGCTCTGGATGTGGGAAACACACAGACGGTGATCGGGCTGTTCGCGTCGGTCGCCGCCCAGGGACCGAATCCGCCTGACCATGGCGGCGGCGAGCCCGAGATAGCGTCTGCCCGCGGCGTCTCGGTGGCAAGCGGCCCAGGTGAACTGGCGGACCTGCTTCACCATTGGCGTCTTGCAACCGTCGCCGAGCGCACGGCTGACGAGTACGCCCTCCTCATCACTGAACTGCTCAGGCTGGTCGGGCTCGAGTTCGCCGGCACACGCGCAGACGACGGCGTCGACGGCATCGTCGTGTCCTCGTCGGCACCGGACGTGACTTCCGCGATCAGGGAGATGGCGCGCATCTGGTTCGACGTCCCCCTCGTCGTGGTCGAGCCCGGGATCCGCACCGGGATGCCGATTCTCTACGACAACCCGAAAGACGTCGGCGCGGACCGGATCGCCAACGCCGTCGGTGCCATCGACCTGTTCGGAGGGCCGGCGATCGTCGTTGACATGGGCACGGCGACCACGTTCGACGCCATCTCGGCTGCGGGGGAGTACCTCGGCGGCGCCATTGCGCCAGGGATCGAGATAAGCACGGACGCGCTTTTCGAGCATGCCGCTGCGTTGCGCCGCGTCGAGCTGGTCGAGCCTCGCAACGTGATCGGCAAGTCGACCGTCGAGTCGATCCAGTCCGGTGTGGTCTACGGCTACACGGGTCTCGTCGACGGCATGTGCCGCCGCATTTCCGAACAGCTCGGGCCGGCCGCGATAATCGCGACCGGCGGGCTCGCCGGGCTCATCACGCCCTTGTCGGAGATGATCCAGTACCACGAGCCGTGGCTCACCTTGCATGGGCTCCGCCTCGTTTTCGACCGCAACGTGGCGCGCGGCGAGAGTGGGAGGGAGATGTGAGCGAGATCGGATACCGTTTCGAGACGACGTCGGGCGCGGGAGACGTGGCCCGTTCATTTGCCCGCCTCGAACCGGGCGGGGAGTCCGGCGTCAACGTCGTCACCGCGGGACGCCTAATGCGTTCTCGGCCTCAAGGAAGGCTTGCCTTCGCCGAGCTCCGGGACTGGACGGGAGCGATTCAGCTGTTCGCGCTCGCGGCGCTCACGCCGAACTTCGATGAGTTCTGCCACCTGTCGCTCGGCGACTGGATCGGTGTGTCCGGCGAGGTGGTTCGTACGCGGCGGGGCGAGCTGTCGGTCAAGGTGGCCTCCTGGGAGCTGCTTGCGCGGGCTCGCCGTGGCTTCGGTGACAAGTGGCACGGTGTCTCCGACCCCGACATCCGCTACCGCCAGCGCGAGCTCGATCTGTGGGCCAACGAGGGTGTGCGCGATATCTTCCTGCTGCGTTCCAAGGTGCTCGCCTCGATCCGTCACCGGCTCAGTGCTGCGGGTTTCGTGGAGGTCGAGACGCCGGTGCTGCACCCGATCCCCGGCGGTGCGACGGCGCGGCCGTTCGTCACGCACTACAACGCGCTCCACACCGACGTGTACCTCCGCATCGCGACAGAGCTCTACCTGAAGCGGTGCGTGGTCGGTGGCATTGAGCGTGTGTTCGAGATCGGGCGGACATTCCGCAACGAAGGCCTGTCGCCGCGCCACAACCCGGAATTCACGATGCTCGAGCTCTACCAGGCCTACGGCGACTACACCGACATGATGTTGATCTTCGAGGACGTCGTGGGAGGAACGGCCGAGGAGCTCTTTGGCACGACGGTGATCCCCTATCAGGGCCGGGAGATCGACCTGACGCCGCCGTGGCGGCGGGCGACCCTCGTGGAGCTCATCGCGGAGCACGCAGGGGTCGAGGTCGATACGTCGATGGATGTGGAGGATCTTCGGCACTTGGCGTCCGGTCTCGGTGTGCCGTTCAAACCCTGGTACGGCCCGGGCAAGCTCATCCTCGAGATCTACGAGAAGACGACCGAGGCCGAGCTCTGGGGCCCGGTCTTCGTCTGTGACTACCCGCAGGAGGTCTCGCCGCTTGCCCGGGCGCACCGCTCCAAGCCCGGATACGTGGAGCGTTTCGAACCGATCATCGCGGGCCGTGAGCTCGGCAACGCCTTCAGTGAGCTGACCGATCCCGACGATCAGCGGGCCCGTTTCGAGGAGCAGGAGCGCGAGCGGGCCCTTGGGGACGAAGAGGCGATGGCCATCGACTGGGACTACCTGCGGGCTCTCGAGCTCGGGTTGCCGCCAACCGGTGGTCTCGGGCTCGGGATCGACAGGCTCGTCATGCTCTATGCGGACGTCGCGAACATCAGGGAGGTGCTGCTGTTCCCGGCCCTTCGTCCCGAAGACACCTCGCCGGGCCCGCCGGCCGGTTCGACGAGGTCCGGAGAACCTGATGCCTGAGCCGGGCCCTGTTGCTCAGCTCGGGGCGAGAACTCTCCCGGCGGACCGCTCGAGGTCGTCGACGACGTTGTAGCCCAGCTCCATGAACGCTTTGGGGATCAGGCCCTCGCCGAGCCGCGCCGCCGCCGCCGCGGCCGCTCTGGCATAGTCCCGGGCGATCTCGTGAGCGGCCGAGATGCCCGGCGAGGCGGCGACGAGCACCCTTGCCTCCTCGCGCTCGACTTGATCGAGCGGGTGGCCGAGCAGATCGCGAAGCCTCGGGCCGACGCCAGGGTCGAGCAGGGCGCGCTGGACCGGAAGGGTGTAGATCCCCTCGGCGAGGTCCTGTCCAGGCGGCTTGCCGAGCTCGGTCTCGGTGGCGACGACGTCGAGAACGTCGTCGCGGATCTGAAAGACCATGCCGAACGCCTCGCCGAAGGCCGAGAGGTCGTCGATCTGGGTCCGGTCGAGGCCGGCGGTCAGAGCACCGATGCGGCACGCAGTCGACATGAGCGCCGCAGTCTTGTCGGAGATGCCACGCAGGTAGTCATGCTCGTCCCGCTCGATCTGGAACGCCGCTCGCACCTCGGCCACCTGTCCCTGACAGAGCCGGGCGAGCGTCGATGCGAGCAATTCGGCGACCTCGGTACCGAGTCCCGCCGCGATCTTCGCCGCCCGGGCGAGTAGGAAGTCACCGGCCACGATCGCCACGAGGTTGCCCCAGCGGGCGTTCACGCTCTCGACGCTGCGCCGCCGGGTCGCCTCGTCCATGACATCGTCGTGATAGAGCGAGGCGAGGTGGACCAGCTCGACCGACACCCCTCCGAGCAGGATCTCTGTGGTGACATCGTCACTTCGGAGGTACGAGGCTGCGATCGCGAGCGAAGGCCGGAGCCGTTTTCCTCCCGCGTCGATGAGGTGGCTTGCCACCTCGTTCAAGAACGCGTCGTCACCGATCACCGAGTCCCGCAGGCACAGTTCGAGCCGAGTGAGATCCTCCTCACGAATGGGGAGGGCAAAGGGGTCCGGACTGCTCACCAAGTCCGCCTCCTTCGTTAGAGGGCGCCAGACCGACAGCCGGGCGCCCGCCCCATTGTTCCTTGGCACTGTAGTCTTGCCTCCTCCGGTGTTCGATTCGGATCGGGCAATCGACCGACACCGGCCGGCCCGTTCCGGTCGGCCCGAATTGATCCGCTAAGGGTTGGGGGGCCGTAGTCCGATGCTAGGTGGGGAAGCTAGCTTCCGTGGCGGCGGGTTTTCGCGCACCGGGCCGATAGACTTTCCGTACACGGAAGACCACAAGGGAGTCTGAGTTGTTCGAGCGCTTCACCGATCG
>PLIM01000068.1 GCA_003139355.1 Acidimicrobiaceae bacterium
CTAGGGTCACGGTCTGGCCGGCGGGGATGTCCCCAGTGAGGGTGCAGATGCCGGTCAGGTCGAAGCCGATCCTGCCCGGTCCCTCGACCAGGGTGGCCGAGGCCACGTCCACCGGGCCGCCCGACTCGGTGCCGCCGGCCAGGGTGAACTTGGCGCCGGACCCCGAGACCATGAGAGCGCCGTTCACTTTGAGGGTGCCAGCGGACTGGGTGAACGTGCTGCCCTCGGTGAACAGGACTGAGGCCCCGTGGGCGATGTCGAAGGCGCCCGAGTTGACCGTTCGGGTGCCACCACTGAACGACGTGCCTGCCCTGGAATTGGTTGGTGGCGGGCCGAGGACCGCAAAGTCAACCGTGCCGCCGGCCTGGTTCGTGAGCGGCACTTGGATATAGTCCCCCGAGGAGTTAGATGGCCCCGTCGTGGACAGCGTCCCGCCCGAGGCTATGGTGAGCGAGCCGCCGCCAATGACCCAGGCATCACGGCCGTAGCCGCCCACATCGACGGCCAAGGTGCCCTTGACGGTCGTGGGGCCCGTGAGGTGGAACTGACCCTCGCTCTTGATGGCGTCGAACGTGACGGTCTGGCCGGCGGGGATGTCCCCAGTGAGGGTGCAGATGCCGGTCAGGTCGAAGCCGATCGTGCCCGGTCCGTCGACCAGGGTGGCAGAGGCCACGTCCACCGGGCCGCCCGACTCGGTGCCGCCGGACTGGGTGAACTTGGCGCCGTCACCCGAGACCATGAGAGAGCCGCCGACCATAAGGGTGCCGGCGGACTGGGTGAACGTGCTGCCCTCGGTGAACAGGACTGAGGCCCCGTGGGCGATGTCGAATGTACCCGAGTTGACCGTGGGGGTGCCGTTGTCGAACGACGTGCCTGCCCTGGAATCGGTTGGTGGCGGGCCGAGGACCGCAAAGTCAACCGTGCCGCCGGCCTGGTTCGTGAGCGGCACTTGGATATAGTCCCCCGAGGAGTCAGATGGCCCCGTCGTGGACAGCGTCCCGCCCGAGGCTACGGTGAGCGAGCCGCCGCCCGTGACCCAGGCAAAGGCGCCGTTCGCGCCGCCATTATCGACGGCCAAGGTGCCCTTGATGGTCGTCGGGCCCGTGACCTGGAGCTGACCCTCGTTCTTGGTGGCGTTGAAGGTGAAGGTCTGGCCGGCGGGAATGTCCCCAGTGAGGTAGCAGACGCCGGACGCGACCGCCCCGTCCACGAGGCAGCTCTTACCGCCGATGGTGTAGCCCGGAGCGGATTGGGCGCCTGCGCGGGCGGTGGCCGGCCCGGTACCCGCGGTCATCAAGGCAAGCACCACCAGTCCCCCGCAAGCCGCCCGCCGGGCCTGGTGTGCTCTCCCCCCGTGCCGGGGAGGGTTGCCACGCCTGCCGCGGGCGGGTGCACCACCTGTTGTAGCCACGTCTGCCAACCGACCGATCAGGGAGGGTTCCATGCCGAGACTCCTTACTGTTTGGAGCGGCACGCTGGTGGGCCGCTGGCCTGCCGACGGGCGGACAGTTGGGACGCACGAAGTCTTACGCCTATGCCAGAGACCCAGCAAGTTTCAAGGAAGACTTAGGGGGAGATGACAGTGATAGTGCGGTCGCTTGCGGAGCGGGGTGCAGCTTGGCCCCACAGGGAACAGTAGGCGAAGGAACCATTCGCTCACTCACCGGTCCACCGTAGCTGTAAGGATTCCGTGTCGCTACGCCTCCGACGACCCCCCCGATAGCACATTCATGATAATCGGATCGTGTGCCACATGGGTTCTGTCTCGGCGTGTTTGCAAAGCGTGGGTCTCGGACTTTCTTGCAGAAAGGTGAGTTTCGAGCAGCTCGGGCAGGCCCTGGCGGGCCCTGCGCGCCCACCCGCCTTAGGTGGTGTGGGCCCCGGCGACGAGGCGGCCGGCGAAGGCGTCGAGGCCGGGCAGGACATCAGGCTGGCCGAGATGACCGCACCGCGGTCCTTGCGGACCAGCTCGGCGGCACACTCGATGAGATAGCTCCTGCCGTGACGGCGGGGTCCGGTGAGGACCACGCTGGCGCCGATGACCATGGAGTGCACTCCGTGATATCATTTCTCTATGGTGATAGATAAAGAGGTAGACGATCACGAGGCGCCGGTCCCCTCGATTGTGTTCCGCCTCGAGCCGAGCTCGGGGGTCCCGACCTACCTTCAGCTCGTCCATCAGGTCGAGCACGCGCTACGGCTCGGCTACCTGACTCACGGAGACCAGCTGCCACGGGTGAAAGACGTCGTCGCCTCGCTCTCGATCAACCCGAACACCGTGCTCAAGGCCTACCGCGACCTCGAGCAGAAGGGACTGACCGCGGGACGCCCGGGACAAGGCACCTTCATTGAGGCATCTCCTGAAACCGTGGGTCTCGAACGCCTGACAGCCCTCCGACGGAGCCTCGTCTCCGGATGGCTCAAAGACGCTGCCGCTGCCGGCCTCGACGAGCAGGGGACAGTCGCGTTGTTCATGGCGGCGTTGCGGGATTTTCGCGATCGCCCCATGCAGAGTCGTACCGCCGGCCGTGACGGCCGGCGACGGGGAGAGGGGGTGGCATGAACGTCGTCGAGACGTCAGGGCTCGCCAAGCGCTATCGCAGCACCTGGGCCCTTCGTGACTGCACTCTCGCAGTGCCGGCTGGTCGCATCGTCGCCCTCGTAGGGCCGAACGGGGCCGGCAAGACGACGCTGCTGCATTGCGCCGTCGGGCTTTGCACCGCGACGAACGGGAACATCACCGTGCTCGGCGACCTTGCGCCCGGCTCGCTCGACGCCCTCGAGCGTGTCGCCTTCGTCGCCCAGGATGTGCCGCTGTACAAGTACCTGTCTGTCCGGTCCATGGTGGCGGTGGCCCGCAACTTGAACTCGCGTTTTGACCAAGCTCAGGCTGAAGAGAGGTTGCGCGCTCTCGAGATCCCACCGGATCGCAAGGTTGGCAAACTGTCCGGCGGCCAGCAGGCCCAGCTCGCCCTGACGTTGTCCCTCGCTCGCGATCCTGACCTCCTCGTGCTCGACGAGCCGCTTGCACGGCTCGACCCGCTCGCGCGCCACGACTTCATGGCACTGGTCATGGCCGCAGTCGCGGCCAGTGGCTTCTCGGTAATCTTCTCCTCCCACGTCGTCTCCGAGCTCGAGCGATTCGCCGACTACCTCATCGTGTTGGCCCGCGGCCGTGTCCAAATGCTGGGAGACATCGACGATCTTCTCGCCGGGCATGCGATGCTGAGCGGTCCCGTTGAGGAGTCCGATCTTGTGGGTGAGCAGTTCGCGGTGGTGCAGACCCGGAAAGCCGCGCGGCATGCCGAGCTTCTCGTCCGGACGACGGGGAACTCGGAGCTCCCGAGCGGCTGGGAGTCCGACCACGTCTCGCTCGAAGAGCTCGTCCTCGCCTACCTGCGCGACCCGTCCGCGTCGATGCTGCCCGGTCCGCTCACGCCCGATGAGCTCGAAGTCAGCGAGGTGACGTGATGGCGACAGTGGCCGCCTCACCCGTCCTGCCGCGCCGGCGCGAGCACCCGGTCCCGTGGAAGGCGATGGCGCGTGTCACCTGGCTGCAACGCCGGTCGACGCTGATCGGTTTGCTCGTTCTCTTTGTCGGGTGTGCCGTAGCGATCGTCGTCGGGCAGGCCGGCACGCACGCGTCATATGCCAGTTTCGTCGCCAACGGCTGTGTCCAGAACAGCTTTCACACACCGTGCGGGAACTTCGAGAACTGGTTCTCGGACAACACCGACCTGTTCTCCGCGATGGTCATCGCCCTCCACGTGGCTCCGGTCGTCATCGGAGTCTTCGTCGGGGCGCCGCTGTTGTCACGTGAGCTCGAGTCCGGGACCTTCCGCTTCACCTGGACTCAGGGAGTCGGCCGTTCTCGCGCCGTGGTCACGACCTTCGTGCTCCTCGCCGTCTTCGTCACCGTCGCGACCTGTGCGCTCGGCCTGCTTCTGAACTGGTTCGCACATCCCTTCGAGATCATCGGGATCGAAAGCCAATGGCAGTCCGGTCTTTTCGACACGACTGGCCCGATGCTCGCTGCCTGGACACTGTTCGGCCTCGCCCTCGGCACCTTTCTCGGGTCATTGATCGGCCGGACGGTTGCCGCGATGGCTGTCACTGCCGCAATTGTCGGGGGACTGCTCGTCGCGTCGTTCGTCTGGCTGGTCCATCAGTTGGAGGCCTTTGGAGCCCTCGCCACCACGCGGCGCATGCCGATGGGGCTGGGCGTCGGGCAGCTCAACCTGCCGGGGTCCCAGTTCAACGGGCCCGTGGGCAGTTGGCTTGTGCGCGCTTGGTTCACCGGACCGGGCGGGAAACGCCTCAGCTCGGCGGCCGCGAACAACGTCATAGGCCGTATGTACGACGCAGTCAAAGGAAAAGTAATAGTTGACCCGTCCCGTTGGCTGTCGGTCCACCACTACATCTACTGGGTGGGCTACCAGCCGGCGAGCCACTTCTGGATCTTCCAGGTCATCGCGGCGGCGATCCTGATCCTTCTTGCTGCGCTGCTGGCCCTCGCGACAGTCCGGCTCGTCCGCCATCGAGCGTGACCACGTTCCAGGACCCATTGCTTGTGAGACACATGTGTCCAGCACACCAACCAGGTTCGACGGCCAGGACAACTTGGAGTCCAACGGCGTTGCGGCCGCCGAGCTCAGCGCCAAAGCGTTGCGCGAACACCTCACGTCGTCGCTGCCATGGCTTGCGGCTATGGTCCCGAAATCCTCGAACGAGGTGATGCCATGACCGTGCGGGCCCCGGTTCCTGTGCTTCCCCGGGCGCACGGGCATCCCGTCCCTTGGCGGCCGATGGCGCGAGCGACCTGGCTGCAGCACCGGGGGGGCCTGATCGGCGTGTTGATGCTGTTCAGTACCTGCGCCCTCGCGATCGTCGTCGAGCGGTTGACCGCGCCTTCTTACGCCAGATCCCTCGGAGTCGGGTCCGTGAACAACCCCTCCTTTACGTTCCTCGCCCACGTAGTTCAGCTGTTTCCGGTGGTGATCGGCGTTTTCGTCGGTGCGCCATTGATCTCCCGCGAGCTCGAGTCGGGCACCTTCCGCTTCACCTGGACCCAGGAAGTCGGCCGGACCCGCTTCGTGGTCACGACGCTAGTCGTGCTCGCCGGCTTCACGGTGGTGTCAGCCTGTGGGCTCGGTGCTCTCCTTGGTTGGTGCGCCCATGGGTTCGAGGTCGTCGGCATCCAGAGTCAGTGGCAGCCCGGGCTCTTCGATGTGACGCCCGTCACACTTGCTGGTTGGGCGTTGTTTGCCCTCGTCCTCGGCACGTTTCTCGGGGCGGTGATCGGCCGTAGCGTGGCCGCGATGGCCGCGACCGCGTTCAGTGTCGGGGGCCTCGTCGTCGCGTCGAACCTGGACCTCGTCCACCGTCTGCTCGCCATTGCTCCGCTCGTTACATCGCGGGTACCACCCCTGAGCATGGCGATCGGCACGCTCAATTCGACTTCGTTCGCGGGCGGAGAGCTTTCGGGCAGCTGGCTCGTGCGCGGTTGGGTGACGGGAACAGGTGGACGCGAGCTGAACGGCCTTGCAGCGTACGACGTTATGGACCACGTGCAGTCCGCGGCCGTACGCGGAGTCACCGACCCCACGAGGTGGCTGTCGCTCCATCACTATGCCCTTTGGATGAGCTACCAGCCGGCGGGCCGCTTCTGGATCTTCCAGGTCGTCGCGGCGGCGATCCTGGTCTTCCTTGCCGCGCTGCTGGCCCTCGCGACCGTCCGGCTCGTCCGCCGCCGCGCCTGAGTCATCCCGGTCTTCACCTGGGCACCGAGCCCTGTCTCGGTCAGCCGGGCCGACCTGCGCTCATCGGCGCGCGAGTTGCTCGCTCGGGTCTCGCCTGGCCAGCGCGGACAAACCGAACCGGATGTTGCCTCGCTGCAGGAGAACATGAAGACGCTGAACCCGACCGCCACGTCCTCGGTGGACGTGCCACGCTTGCCGGCTTCAGAGTTTGGACCGATCGTTCAGGGCACGACGAGGATCGGGAAGCGCCCCCGAGCGAGCAGTTGTCGAGGGACGCCGCCGAGGTGGAGAGCCGGGTGGGCCGAACGTCCTATGACGATGAGGTCTGCCTTGCAGCTTGTCGCCAGCTGTTCGAGCTCAGCGGCCACTTCACCGCTACGGCAGGTGAAGTCGCCGCTGACATGTGCCTGGCCCAGTTCCTCGCTCACGAAGCCGGCGAGGCGTTCGTCGCTTTCCGCGTCGCCGACGAGCGGGACAGGCGCAAAGAACCCGCCGACAGCGGCTGCCCCGGGCAGGTGGGCAACGAAGCAGGCATGAACGCAGCCCTGCTCGCGCACCGCCAAGCCCACGGCCATCGCGAAGGCGCGGTAGCTCGGCTCCGAGCCGTCGACCCCGACAACGATGCTTCTGATGCCCATCGGACTGTGCTCCTTGACCAGGCACGGCGCCAGGGCTCACCGCGGCCGGCCGGCCGCCCGGTCATGGCGAGGAGGTGTCGTCCCGTTGTCCTCGGCGCTTGGACGATCGTTCGGCGAGCCTCTCCTCCCTACTCTCGCGTGGCAGGGGCGCCAGGCCCAGGGAGGCCGGATCCGAGCAGTTCACCCGGTGACGACGTGGCACCATCCCGGTCGACCGCCCCCTCCCGGTCGGCCGCGCCGGCGCCCTCGACCGCGCCGCCGAGCGGGCGTGGAGCAGCTCTGCCATCGCCACCGTGGCGGATCCTCAAGCCGTGGGCGTGGTGGAGACCGGCCCTCTGGGCAATCGACTCCTCGTCCACGTGGATGAACTTCTCGCCTCGAAGCGCCGAGGCGATCGCTGCGATCACGCTCATGACCACAGCGAAAGCGAGGATGAGGAGCAGGGCATCCTTGAACGGGGGGCCGATGAGGTGGGGGAAGAAGGACCTTCCGGTGATTGCGGCAGCCTGCCCAGGCGCCAAATGGGACAGTACCGTTGGCCCGAGGAGGCTCTTCAAGGGGTTCAAGCCCAAGAAGGCGGCGAAGATGTAACCGAGGGGCGGCAGGTGGGAGAGCTGGGCAGCCGAGGCGGCGGGGACCCCGTGAGCGAGAAGGCCGTGATACATCGCCGAGGGCACCTTGGAGTTCAGTCCGACGACGAGCAACGTGAAGAAGAGCCCCATCGAGAGCGGCATCCCGGACTGCGCGAACGTAACCCGCATCCCCGAAGCCGCCCCGCGGTGGCGAGCGGGGACCGAGTTCATGATCGAGGCGGTGTTCGGCGAGGCGAACAGGCCACCGCCGATCCCTGAGACGAACATCACCGTGGCGAAGGGAAGATAGGAGAAGTTGGCGGGGAAGGTCATCATCACCGCGTACATCGCCCCCGAGAGGAGCATCCCGGCCGTGGTGAAGGGTCGGGCGCCGTAGCGGTCCGACAGCTTGCCGGAGATCGGCCCGGAGACCACGAAGCCGATCATGAACGGGATCATGTAGATACCGGCCCATAATGGGGTTCTTGTAAAGCTGTAACCGTGCTGGGGTAGCCAGATGCCCTGGAACCAGATCATCAACATGAACTGGAAACCGCCCCGCCCGACCGCACCGAGGAACGACGCCGCGTTGCCGGCGGTGAACGCCCGGATGCGAAACAGCGACAGGCGGAACATGGGGTCGTCCACTCTCGTCTCGACAATGGCGAAGACGACGAGACACGCCAGACCGCCGAACATCATCTCCAGCACGAAGGGATTCCCCCACCCGGTGAGGGAGTGGCCGTAGGGCTTGATGCCGTAGGTGGCGCCGGTGAGGATCATGGCGAGGCCCGCGGCGAACGAGAGGTTCCCGAGCCAGTCGATCTTGGCCTTGATGCGGACGCCGATCTCCTTCAGCTTCATGTAGGCCCAGATGGTCCCGAAGACCCCGACCGGTACGTTCGCGAGGAACACCCAGCGCCAGCCCACCTGTGAGAGCAGCCCACCGACGAGGATGCCCAAGAACGAGCCGAGGATCCCGACGACCATGTTCATCCCGAGGGCGAAACCGAGCTGCTCGGAGGGGAAGGCGTCGGTGATGATGGCCGCCGAGTTCGCCATCAGCAGCGCCCCACCGATGGCCTGGAACATCCGCAGTATGACGAGCTCCAGGGCTCCGCTCGAGCCCGTGCTCCAGACCAGCGACAGCAGGATCGCCCCGACGGTGAACCAGGCGAAGCCGAGGTTGTACATCTTCACGCGGCCGAACATGTCGCCGATGCGCCCCACGGTCACCACGACCGCGGCCGACACCAGCATGTAGCCCATCATGATCCAGAGCAGGTAAGGGAAATTGGCTGCCTGCAGCGGGTTCAGGTGGATGCCCCTGAAGATGACCGGCAGGGCGATCATGAGGCTCGTCGCGTTGAGCGTCGCCAGAAGCATGCCGACGGTGGTGTTGGAGAGGACGACCCACTTGTAGCGCGGCCCCACCGCGGTCGACCGGGTCGCCGTCAACATGCTCATCTTGGAGTCTCCTTTGATTCGTGGTGGTCCCTTGCCACCGCTGGCGTTTCACCCGAGCGTTCGGTTGCGAACGACTCGAGCAACGTCACCGCTCGTTCGAGCGCCAGGCGGTCGGCACTGCCGAGGGCGTTGAGGTGCCCGGCAAGCCAGGCGTTACCAATCCGGGCGCGCCGCTCGAGCAGTTCCGTGCCTCTAGCTGTGGCCACGAGCTGCACGCCCCGGCGGTCGGCAGGGTTCATCCGGCGGGCGACAAGGCCCGCAGCTTCCAGTTTGTCGCCGAGGCGTGTCGCGGCCGGGGAAGGCAAACCCTCGATCTCGGCGAGGTGACCGATGCCGAGCGGCCCGGAGCGGACGACAGTGGCGAGCGCGGAGAACTGGGCGATTGTGAGCTCCGATGGGTCCATCCTACGGAGCTGACGGGAGAGGCGGACCATCGACAGCCGCAGCCGGGCCGCCAGCATGTGGGGCGCGCTCATCTCGTCATGCGCGCTCATCACCTCACTCATCGCACAGAGCCTCTCTTCTGACCTGCCGGTCGCCGAAGCTGTGTTCACCGGCCACCTCGTTGGCCGAACACCCGGTTCCTGACTAATATGCCGATATTACTATATGCCAGGAGCATCGATCCAGGTTCGACGGCGCGGGCCAGGCGTGTGCCGCCGGACTGACGACCTCCGGCGGGGGGACAATGGGCCGGTGAGCGTGGCTGAGCCATTCGTCGTCATGGCCAAGCCCGTCGGGCCGGTCTGCAACCTCGACTGTGGCTACTGCTACTACCTGGGCAAGACGGGGCTGTTCCCCCCTGGAGAGCACTTCCGGATGCGCCCGGAGGTACTCGAGGCCTATGTCTCCTCCTTCATCGCGGCAAGCCCTGGACCGGTGGTGCACTTCGGCTGGCACGGCGGGGAACCAGCCCTGGCCGGCATCGACTTCTACCGCCAGGTCGTGGACCTCCAGCGCCGGTACCTGCCGACAGGTTGGCGTTGTCTCAACAACCTGCAGACAAACGGGACGCTCCTTGATGAGAGGTGGTGTGCCTTCCTGGCCGAGCACCATTTCGCCGTGGGGATCAGCATCGACGGCCCGGCACGCCTGCACGACGGCTTTCGCACCGATCGGCGGGGCCGGCCCACACACGATCGGGTGATGCGGGGACTCCGCCTGCTGCGGACTGCCGGCATCGAGCCAGACGTGCTCTGCACGCTGAACGCGCTGACCGCGGCTCACCCGACGGAGGTTTACCGCTTCTTCCTCGACCAGGACGTGCGCTGGGTGCAGTTCCTTCCCGTGGTGGAGAAGGCGCCCGGCGGCGGCGTGTCGGAACGCTCGGTAACGCCCGAAGCGATGGGGGAATTCCTCTGCACGGTCTTCGACGAGTGGGTCCGCCACGACCTCGAGCGCATCGGCGTGCAGAATTTCCTCGAGTGCTTTCTCGTTGTCACCGGCAAGCCGGCCAACCTCTGCGTGATGTCAGAGACCTGTGGGCGGGTCCTCGCCATGGAGCACGACGGGAGCGTCTATGCCTGCGACCACTTCGTCGATCCCGGTCATCGCCTGGGCGAGGTGACGCGCGACGGGCTCGCCCCGCTCATCGAGGCACCCGAGCAGGTTGCCTTCGCCGACGCCAAGCACGACGCCTTGCCGGCTTGTTGCCGGGAGTGCCCGGTGGGCTCTTTCTGCCACGGGGGCTGCCCGAAGGACCGTTTCGCCACGACCCCCGAGGGCGAGTCCGGCCTCAACTACCTGTGTGCCGGCTACCGGCGCTTCTACAGCCATCTCCTGCCCTACGTCGAGCGCATGGCGGCCCTCGTCCGCCAGGGACGGCCGATCTCCGCGATCAGCGAGGAACTCGAAGCAGCCGAGCGCGAGGATCGGGTGCGATGGCGGGTGACCGGGCGCAACGATTCATGCCCGTGCGGGAGCGGTCGAAAGTACAAGCACTGCTGCCTGCTCACCCGTCGGCGCTGATCGCGCAGCGGACCCTGCCTGGACGGCACCGTCGGCCACGAGGACCTCGGGCATGCTGGCGAGCAGCGACAGATCGGACTCCTGACCGAGGGCGAGGACCACACAGCCCGCTTCAAGCTCCTCGAATTGGCCGGTCGGCCGCGGCAACCTGATCTCGTCGAGAGCTCGACGGGCAAGACCAGGCAGGCCTCGGCCGATGGCTTTGGTCCTCACCGCGCCGGCTCGGGACGTCTTGCCCTATCGACACAAACGCGGCACCCGTACACTAAGTTCCGAAGAAATATGCCCGGCTAGCCCTCAGGGCGGTTCAGACACAGTTCGAGAAGGAAACCAACCAGAAGCTGAGTCGGCCCTAGATGGAGGAGTGATTTCATGAGAGCTCGAGATCACAGTCGCAAGATCCGGCCCACCAGCGAGCGGGTCCTGGGTGTGTTGGTGGCGAGCGCGCTGGCGGCGCTTGTGCTGGCCGCCTGCTCCAGCACCTCAACGACTCCTTCCAGTGGGGGCGGAAAGACGGCCACCTTCGCACTACAGCCGACCGACTCGTTCACCTGGATGCTGCCGCTCGAGAACGGTGCCAACGAAGAGCCCTGGACCCTCGGCATCGACGAGAACCTGTGGCTTCCCCTGTACTTCGAGGGCAAAGGAAGCGCTCCGGTGATCAACTACGCGCTGAGCCTCGCCCTTCCCCCCGTCTATTCGGACGGCGGCCGGACCGTCACGATCAAGCTGAAGCACTATCTGTGGTCAGACGGGTCGCCAGTGACCACGCGTGACATCCAATTCTTCTTCAACCTGTACAAGGTCGGTGAGCCGAAGATCGCAACATACGTGCCAGGTCAGTTCCCTGACAACATCAGGAGCATCGATTACAAGAACTCAACGACCTTCGTGCTTCACCTCACTCGGGCTTACAGCCAGCAATGGTATACGGACAACCAACTGGTCAACATTGTCCCCATGCCGCAGCGGGCCTGGGACCGCGAGAGCTCCGGTGGACCGGTGGGGAATTTTGATCTCACGCCCAGCGGCGCAAGTAAAGTCTTCAACTTTCTTTATGGTCAGTCGGAGGAGCTCTCCACGTATGCCAGCAGTCCTCTCTGGAAAGTGGTCGACGGCCCCTTCACGATTACGAGCTATGACTCAGTGAACGGCAGGACGGAGCTCACCGCGAACAAGGCCTATAATGGACCGGACAAGCCTCGGCTCTCCCACGTGATAGTGGAGTGCTACCCCTCTGATACGGCCGAGGTGGATAGTCTTCGCTCGGGCCAGATTGACTATGGGTACATACCCTACAGCGACTACGGGTTGCTCTCATATTTCAAGGGTCACGGCTTTACTGTGGCACCATGGGCACCCGACTATGAGGAGTCCGTGGAGGTCGGCTTCACAAGCCCGATCTACGGGCCGCTCGTCGGGCAGCTGTACATCCGCCAGGCTCTCCAGCACCTGGTGAACGAGTCCCTCTACCTCAAGACGACGCTGGATGGAATCGGGCAGCTCACTTACGGCCCGGTTCCGAACATCCCCGGTTCACCGTATGTGAGCCCGGCGGAGCGGCACGACCCCTACCCGTACTCGATCTCGGCGGCGCGCTCGTTGCTCAAAGCGCACGGCTGGAGGCCTGGTCCGAAGGGAGTCATGGTTTGCGAGCGTCCCGGCAATGCGTCGGACGAGTGTGGCGCACACATCGCGGCCGGGCGGAGCTTGACGCTGCTCATGAACTACACGATCACATCCCTGGTGGAGCTTTCCTCTCAGGCTGAAGCATTCCAAACGGCCGCGAGGTCGGCGGGGATCCAAGTCAACCTTGCCCCGCTCACCGCGAACACCATGTACAGCGTGGACGGGGTCTGCCCTCCTGCGGGGGATTGCAACTATGCGCTGGTGCTCTACCCCCTCTGGTTCACGAACTATGGCGACCTGGAGATCTTGCCAACGCTCGAGCAGCAGTTCGGGAAGGGTAACTACTACGGTGGCGGCTACTACTCGCCAACTGCCGAGAAGTTGATATCGGCTGCCGAGACTCACTCAGGGTTGAGCCATCTCTACGCTTTGGAGAACTACATCGCCTCCAACGAGGCGGCGATCTGGTGGCCGACGGGCGATAACCAGATATCGGTGGTCTCCAACAAGCTTCATGGCTGGGAGCCACAGCAGCCTTTCGGCGATCCGGTGTTTGCCGGGTGGTACTTCTAGCCTTGGCCGATTTGCGGGGAGGCGACCGCGCAGCGTGCCGGCGTGTCGCGGGTGCCTCCCCGTGCGGAGGTCATGACGCGTGTGGCTTCGGGTTCCTGGTTGTGCCCGGCCGTGGGTTCGGGATGGGAGGTGGTTTCTTAGCAGCCACGCCTCGTCGGAGAGCGGGAGCCTGATGAGCGGCTATTACCTTCGCCGTCTGGTGCAGGCGGCTGTCGTCATGTTCATCGTGTCGGTGATCGTGTTCGGGCTTCTCCACTCGCTGCCGGGTGGCCTGGTGCGTGCCCAGCTGGGGCCAAAGGCGACGACCTACGCGGTACATCAGATCACGCTCCAGGAGGGCCTCAACAAGCCGCTGCCGGTTCAGTTCGGCCTGTGGTTGTGGCACGCCCTTCACGGAAACCTGGGATTCTCGTACAAACTGAACCAGTCCGTGGCTTCCCTGCTTGGGGAGTTCGTCCCACGCACGCTGCTGCTCGTCGGCTCCTCGATGTTCCTGGCTCTGGCGATCGCTGTGCCGATGGGCCTGATCCAGGGCCTGCGGCGCGACCACCTCGACGACCAGGCGATGACTGCAGTGATGCTCGTCTTCTACACGACGCCGAGCTTTCTGTTGGGAAGCATGCTCATCGTCCTGCTGAGCATCTGGACCAACGTGGCACCATCGACGGCCTCGGACTTCGGCACCGGGCTGGGCGCAGACGTCCGGGGTCTCATGCTGCCGGTCCTCACGCTTTGCCTTGGCAACGTGAGCTACTTCAGTCGCTATATGCGTTCCGCCACGATCGATTCTCTGCTCGGTGACTACGTGCGGACTGCGAAGGCCAAGGGCGTTTCCACCAGGAGGCTGCTCGCCCACCACGTCCTGCGCAACGCCTTCTCCTCGACAATCACGCTCCTGGGGCTGAGCTTGCCTTATGTGCTCTCTGGGTCTCTCATCATCGAGGCGCTCTTCAACTTCCCAGGGGTGGGACTCTTGTTCTGGAATGCCGCCCAGGACCGTGATTTTCCAGTGCTGTTGGGCGTGGTGCTCGTGGTCACGCTGGCGACGGTCATCGGCAACCTGCTAGCCGACATCGGTTACGCCTGGCTGGATCCAAGGGTGCGGCTGAAGTGAGTACGGGGCCGGTCTCGGGCGAGCTCTCGCAGGGCATGCGAGAACGGGACCTGGCCGGTCCGGCCGCGGCTTCGAGCGGTCACGATGAGTTGCCTGATGCTGTGCCGTCCTGGCGGCAAGCGGTCTCTCAGTTTGCCGAGAGCAGGATGGGCATGGCCGGGCTCGGCGCGCTCGTGGTGATCGTGCTGTTCAGTTTCCTTGGTCCGGTGATCTACCGCACGAACCAGTTCGCGGCGAACCTGCTGTTGGAGAACGGCCCGCCCTCGATTCACCACCTGCTCGGCACGACCCCGCAGGGGCGAGACGAGCTGGGTGCGCTCATGGTAGGAGGACAGAGCACTCTCGAGATCGGGCTGGGTGTCGCGGTCATCTCGACGTTGTTCGGCCTCGTGTGGGGAGCGCTCGCCGGCTATGTCGGCGGGATCCTCGACGCCCTGATGATGCGGATAGTCGACGCGCTGCTCTCAATCCCGTTTCTCTTCTTCGTCGTTCTCCTGGCCTCAATGGTGACGCCGACGCTGTGGCTGATCATGCTGGTCATCGCCGCAGTGAGCTGGCTCCCGACGGCGCGCCTGGCCAGAGGGGAAACGCTCACGTTGCGGACCCACGACTACGTTGCCGCCTCCGAGGTCTTCGGGGCGCGCCGGACCTATATCCTGCAGCACCACATCGCGCCGAATTTGCTGGGCATCGTCGTCGTGAACGCGACTTTGAAGGTTGCGGACGCCATCTCGCTCTTTGCCGCGATCAGTTTTCTCGGCCTCGGGGTCCCGCCACCGGCGACGAACTGGGGCAACATCTTGACCGATGGAGTCAACAACCTCTTCGACGGCTATTGGTGGCAGTTGTGGCCGGCGGCGGTGCTGATCGTGGTTACCGTCCTGGCGGCGAACCTGGTCGGTGACGCGCTGCGCGACGTTGTCGAACCGCGGCTGAAGCAGCGCTAGGCGCAGCGCCGGGGGAGTCAGCCGCTGTGGTGCTGTGGGCCCGAGAGGGAACCAAGGTGGCCCTCTCTCGTCTCAGCAGGAGGGATGTGCCTCGCTGAACACCTGCCGTGTCCGGGTTAACGCCGATAGTCGGCGTCAACCCCGCTCGCGTGGCCGTCGGTCAGAGCCGGGTGAACGGGGTGGCCGGCTAGTTTGCAGTGGCCTCCTCGAGGAAGGCGCCAAGGCCGGCGACAAGTCGTTCACCCCCGGCGGTAAGCCCGATGCGCAAGAAACGAACCCACTGAGTTCCGAAGACGACTCCCGGCAGGATGAGGTAGTTCCGCACCTCGGCGAGCCTCGCGCAAAGCTCTGGGACAGGCATGGCAGAGTCGACGTTGACTTCGACCCAGCCGCAGTAGCCACCGACCGGCTGACACCAGCTCAGCGCACCTCGAGAGTCCTCGATGAACCGATCGAGATCCGAAAGGGCGCTCCTGGCATTGTGCAGCGCGGCATCGAGGAGTGGCCCACGTACCGAGAGGGCATGTTCCGCGAGGCTCTCGCTCACGATCGAGTTGCTGTTCGTAGTGAAGTCGCGGGTGTTCAGTGCTCGCTCGAGCACCGCAGCGTCACGACAGGCAAGCCACCCGATCCGGAGCCCTCCGAGGCCCCAGGCCTTGGTCATGTCCGCGATTGCGATGGCATCGTGTGCGGTGTCGAGGGCGGAGGGGAGCGGGTCGCCATGGAGGCTTGCAAGGCGAAAGACCTCGTCGCAAACGATCTTGCAGCCCGTGCGACCGCTCAGCTCGGCCAGAGCGACGAGTGAGGAGGCGCTCGTCAGTCCGCGACCTGTTGGGTTGTTGTACGGGTTCACGACCATGAACTCCGAGCGGCTGTCGCGGACGAGCTTCTCAAGGCGCTCGAAGTCGTACTCGTAGGCGTCGCCCGCGGCGAGCTCGTAACACGTGACCTCCGCCCCGAGGAGGCGCAACAGCGGCTCGTAGGATCCGTATATGGGGCTCTCCAGCACGACCCGAGTACCAGGCTCGACGAGTGCCTCCAAGGTGAGCGCGATGGCCTCTACCGCGCCGGAGGTGACGATGACCTGCTCAGGCTCGAGATCGTCATAGAGCGCGGCGACGGCCTGCCGCAGCGTCCAAGCCCCTGCCGTCTCCGAATAGTCCAAGGAGAGAGCTTGAAGAGCCGTCGGCGGCAATCCGGCAAGTTCGAGAAGCTCGCCAATCGTCGGCGAGACGGGGCTGCTCGGCGAGAGATTGATCATTTCCGGTTGGAAGGCAAAGCGCCGAAAGAAGTCCTCGAGCTCGAAACGGGGCAGCCTGTTCACGACGAGCTCTTTTGCTTGCTGGAGATTGGCATAGATGGAGTGTAGCGCGAAGCGATAAGACAGCGAGAGTCGTGAGCGCGCCCATGGGTTGCCGCTCCCAAGGGCGAGGCTTGGGCGTCGTCTATGCAGACCATCGGGTCGTTTTGTTCCCAACTCACAGGCTACGTGGCCACGGCCCGAGAAGGCTCGAGGTCCGCTTGCCCTACTATCGAGGCTTCAGCCGGGCCTGGTAATGGTGCACAATGCGCCCGCCCCATGAAGACGAAGTTGGCGAGAATGGGCTCTGTTCTCGAGTACTTGGATAGCGGGGTCCAC
>PLIM01000138.1 GCA_003139355.1 Acidimicrobiaceae bacterium
TCGGCACAGAAGCTGCGCGCCTCGGGGACCGCTTCCCACGACGAGCTCGGCGCGTTCGCCAGCTCGAGCACGGCTGCGACGTCGTCGTCGTGGTGAAGGCGCGTGGCCAGCACGTGGTCGAAGCCGTGGGCGCCGACCAGGGCCAGGTTGTCCTCNNCGATCGGGATGCCGTCGGAGGTCACGAGGAGACCGATCATGATCTGCGGCCGGTCGCCCCGGTGATCGCGGCTGTAGCCGAAGGCGAGGGAGGAAAAGGCCCTCCGCCCGACGGCGACCGTCTCGAAGTAGCTCGAGGTGAGGTCGTAACAGACCAGGCGCAGGTCCAGGTTCGCGAGATTGCACAGCTGTGAGTACAGATGGGCCTCGGTGGCCTCCTTTCCCTCGGCGAGGGCGTCGATCGCCCAGTAGCACCGGTCGAGGCTCGGGGCCAAGACGCCGACGGGCAGCGCCACCGAGGCGAGCCACTCCTTGATCATCCGGCGCTTGGAGAACGGATCGGTGAGCCGGTTGGCCACCATCGTGAAGACCGTGTCGGAAAGAACCCGTGAGCGACGGCCGTCGCCTAGCGAGGAGAAGTGCTCCTCGAGGCCGAGCCGGCAGAAGTACGACCAGGCCGCCGCTATCGCACCGATGCTCGGCGCGCCGAGGCCCTCGATCTCGCCGGCCTCCACGTAGGTTCCCTTCGCATAGGTGGCGAGAGCCTTGACGATGCGGTCCAGCTGGCCCGACTCGCGCAGCTCGGACACCTCGCCCAGGCGGAACAGCGTGCGGTGGGTGTTCTTCCCTCCCACACGGACCGCCTCGACGAGCGCCAGGTACTCGTACGCGGTTTCGCCACGGTGCTTGACCGTCCGCTTCACGAACATACCGATATCTTACAGGGCTGTAGGTTACAGATGGTGGATTGTTTCGCCCCTACATCTGAGCGCAGGAACCCTATCTGACGAACAGTTCGCGCACGTCAGGAGCTTGTGGAGGTTCGGAGGTCGGCAACTCGCGCCAAGCTCCGGTCGGTACGACGCGTTCTCGGTTACCCTTGCCCACCACGCGGACCCGGCGCGCTCCTATGTCAACGTCGGCTAGTAGCAGCGCGCGTACCTTGGCCAAGCGCAGGCCACCGAGCACCATCGCGAGCGTCATCGCCCGGTCGCGATGGGTGTTGAGATCGGCGAGGAACGCCGAGACGCCTGCTTCCTCGAGAGACTCGGGGAGGCTGCGGGGTTGTTTCACGAGATGGCCACCGCTCGCGCGCCGGCGTCCCGTTGCGAGATGGCCGAGCAAGCCGCGGGGCTTTGGCGAGAGCGGCGTCGTCGAGGAGTGCTTGGTGTGGAACCACGGCCGCTCCTCTCGCGGTCGCCGTGGGCGCGGAGAGCCGGTCAGCGTCTCCCGGCAGCACCAGGCGGTGTCGACGCTCCGCAGCTTCCTCGATGACCTCGTCTTCTGGCAGTGGCCGGCCCGCCCCGCCCGTTCGCTCGTCCACGTCACCGATCTCCCGAAGCTCCTGCAACACGTGCCCCGCGCGCTGACGCCGACCGACGACTTCGCCCTCATGGCCGCCGTCGGACAATTGGAGGACGTGGCGGGCGCAGCGCCATCCGCATCCTTCGAGGCACGGGCAGGCGTCTCGGCGAGCTGCTTGGGCTCGAGCTCGACTGCCTGCTCGACTTCTCTGGTCGCGGGAGCTGGCTGCGTGTGCTCATCGGCAAGCTCGCCACCGAGCGCACGGTGCCGCTCGACGAGGAGACGCTCGCCGCCTTCGACGAGTGGATGGCGCATCGCGGACGCCAGCGTGCCGTACCTCATCCGCGGACTGGCCAACCGGCCGACCTGCTCTTCGTGATCGGCGGCCGGCCGATCGGAGCGGGCTGGTGGCACTCCGCAAGGAGAACAGGGTACTCCGCGAAGAGCCCGACATCTCGAAGCGAGCAACAATTTTCTTCGCCTTTATGTAACGATCTTCATGCCCAGTGGGTTGGCTCGTTTCTTCGCTGTCCGGCTTCGGTCGTGGCTGCTCCTTGTTGTGCCGCC
The DNA here is from genome assembly GCA_003139355.1 of Acidimicrobiaceae bacterium. Taxonomy (GTDB): domain Bacteria; phylum Actinomycetota; class Acidimicrobiia; order Acidimicrobiales; family Bog-793; genus Fen-455. The sequence continues at coordinate 2,029 of PLIM01000138.1, forward strand.
CGCTGAGCACGCGAAGGATTGACGAAGTGACTTGATAGGAGCCTGGTCACACCTCAATAAAGGCGTGTCCCCGGCCGACCCAGCGCGACCCCGTTGAAGCGATCAAGGAGGTCATACACCATGGTCGTCGTTGGCGTCGACGCGCACAAGCGCACCGACACGCCGGTGGCTATGGATGAAACCGGGCGCAAGCTGGCAAAATAGACCCGGCACACTGCGCTGGACGCTGTACGAGGCAGCCATGTCGGCGGCGAAGAAGGCCTCTCCCAACCACGAGTACTTCTTCGCCCTCCGAGAGCGTCTCGGTGCGCAGTGAGCAACACTGGCCGTCGTCCGAAAGCTCGCCCGCTGGTGCCATCACACCCTTCGCGAGGTCGGCGAGGACGCCTTCGCCGAGGCCGCTTGAAAGGCAGGCTCGTCTCGTGCGCGACTCGTCCCCAATCAAACTGATGATCTGCGACCGGCCCCAGCAACCCGAGTGCTCGCCGCGACAACCTGATCAGCCGCCAAAGAATGAGCGGCCGCAACTTCTCCGTGTGCGGATCACCCCATCCACCATCATGTTGCCGGAGAGAACTCCGAGCACCGAGGTAAGTCTGGGCGTTCGCACACGGGGCCGGGCCACGAACACGAGGAGGAACGTATGAGCTGACACCCACTCCCTCCCGTCCTCGTTCTCGGAAAGGTCGCGCGCCCTCGGCGTCGTTTGCCGCGCGCTGCTACCCGGACGGAACGAGGACTTGACAGCACGATTCCAGACCTCCTGACCTGTACGCGGAATCCCTGCAAGCTCACGGCTCCCTCACCGAGTAGACGAGTCTGAGGTCGGTCCCCGGGTAGAGCGTCTCGGTCTCGGTGAGATTCGCGCACAGGCCGGCAAGTGCTCGGGTGCGCCTAGGTGCCGACAGCGGTTTGATCCGCACGTGGAGCTCGTTGCCGACCACCTCGAGGTCGCCCGCTGAGGCATAGATCTCGCGTAGCAGGCTCCGTGCTTCGTCCTCCGCACGGGCGTAGTGAGGGGTAATCAGCCGAGCGAGGCCTGACTCGGCGTTGTAGGTGGCCATGTGGACCGCGTCGTGGATGCGCTTGCGCTCGACGTCGACCCGGGCCGCCTCGGGGCGGACTTGGCCGAGCGGGAGCTTTACGGGGATCGCCGCCTTGCTGTCCTCGCGTGCTTTCAACTCGGCGCGTGCCCCGGCGAAAGCATCGGCGACCTCTGCCCCGGTGCTGTAGCCCGCAGTCGCCGAGCGGCCTTCTTCGGCCTCTGCTCTTTCGATCGACTCGCGGGCCTCGCGAACCTTCTTGTCGGCGTCGTGCCGGGCGGGGTTCTTTACGAGCCGGTTGGGATCGTCAG
>PLIM01000158.1 GCA_003139355.1 Acidimicrobiaceae bacterium
GCGCCCACATCGGGGGAGACCAAATCTCCCTATTCGAACCCTCTCAGCCGCAGCTCGTCAGATTCTGTTGCTGCTCAATACGTGCCGACCCACCTCGGCTTGACCTGCCACCGACGGGGACGCTCATACGCCGCACCCGCATATCAGCAACCGAGCGCGTAGCTGACCGCCGAGCAGACCTTGCGCAAGACGTCGTCGCCGACTCGTCCGACCGGACCGGTGAGCGATGCCTGAGTGACCGTGTGAAGACCGTCGCAGTTGATGACCGACGGTCTGTCCAGGCCGACCTCGACGTAGTCGATGTCAACCTCTGCGACGAGACCCCGGATCGAGGTGGTGATCTCGGCCACCGTAACGAGATCGCGAACGTCGAGCACCTCGGATCGCGTGAGCAGCAGAACGGGTCGCCTCTTACGACCAACCTCGGCCAACCAAAGCTCGCCGCGTTTCATGGTTCGCCCCACGCTTCAGCTTCGGTCCAGAAGGTGTCCACGCGTTCGGGGTGTCTCAGGTACGCCTCTCGGTCTGATCGTGCCAACGCGACGCGTACAGCATCCGCGACTCCCTGACGCGCCGCCGCCGAGATGTTGACGCCGAGCTGATGAGCGCGCTCAGCCAACTCCTCGTCCAGCGTGAAGGTGGTTCTCCATGAAGCCATAAAAGAATGCTATCAGATAATAATAGCATTCAGTGCTACCAGAGGAGCTCGCCGCGCATGTGGATAGGAGCCAGAAGCTGTCCGTCCAGCCGGCATCGCCTTCCGAGAAGCGAGAAATGGGCTGGCAACGTTTGTGGCAGCGGAACCTTGCCGTGCCGAAGCTCACCAAGGCGGGATGGCTCGTCACCGGGACAAAGGCGCGGAGTCTCCGGCCAGGCCGAGGTGGACCTGTAACGGGAAGTCCCGACCACGACCTTTTACAAGCACTGGCGCCGGGCTCGCCACCAGCTGGGACACGACGAACTGCACCTCCACGACCTTCGCCACGCGGCTGGCACCCTCGCCGCTTGGACCGGCGCCACAGAGCGCGAGCTGATGGCCCGCCTCGGGCATGCCAACCCCGCCGCCAGTCGCCGCTACCAACACGCCGCCAGAGACCGGTACCGCGCCATCGCCGCCGGTCTGGACGTCATCCTTCGGGGCCTCCAGAAAAAGCGACGCGCAATGAACGCGCGATAATCGGACGGGACAAAGATATGGGCCATTCCGACACCCTGTCGAAATGGCCTCTGAACTGGACTTTAATCCGGTGTCGGAGGGGGGACTTGAACCCCCACGCCCTTGCGGGCACTAGCCCCTCAATATTGATCGGGCCATGCCATCTACTGCCGGCCGCTGACGTTTGGGCAGCTCACATCCACTTTCCAGGTAGCCAGCTCCGGCCTTCCTGACCCCTGGTGACCCTTGGTGTGATCGATTTGGGTTGCAAGAATGGTTGCAGCTTCGGTACGAGAGGAGGCACGGCGATGGGAGAGGAATCTGGTCTGGACTGAAGAACGGCTCGACCGGCTCGACCGGCTAGTGCAGGCGATGGGCTTGAAGGGTGCAAGCGCGCGATTCGGCCGCTCATCAGCACTGCCGTGCATCTGCCACGATCTTCGGGATGGGTTGTCCGATCACTTTCCTGTTCGTTCGCAAGCTGCTCAATCCGGTTCGACTCGGACCGAGCCCGGACGAGAAGTACGTCGAGATCGCGGTACTCAGCCATCAGCTCGGCGTCCTTCGCCGCCAAGTAACGCGTCCTCGGTACTCCCCTACCGATCGCGCTGTGCTCGCGACGCTCGCGCGGCTGCTGCCTCGTCAGCGCTGGATGGCCTTCCTCGTGACGTCGATGACGTCTGCAGATGGATCGGGAACCCCGGGGACCTCGCGCCGTCTATGTGGTTCACTGGCCTTTAAGGCGCGTATGCGGCGCGCTCCGAGCACGGTCGCCTCGCGGCTCGTGAGAAAGGTGAAGGCATGGACGCTCGTCACGACAAGGAGGGTCCGAGCAGCACACGTCCCGCACACCGAGCCCGGGGGACCTCCCGTGCGGGTCGTGGTCACTGCGCCAGCCGAGCCGCCGGCCGGGCCATCGGTTCACTACGTCAGGAGCTGAACATGCTCGCACCACGAGACACGCCGACCCGGCAGCGCAAGTCCCTGAACGGCTTGTGGAGGTTCGTGACCGACCCCGAAGAGAGCGGCCGGGACCAGGAGTGGTGGAAAGGGTTGCCACCTGGGGCGCGGGAGATGCCGGTGCCCTCCAGCTATAACGACGTCTTCCCCGACCCTGCGGTGCACGACCACGTCGGCGATGCCTGGTACGAGACGACGGTCCGTGTGCCGGCATCCTGGGTCGGCGAACGGATCGTACTGCGGTTCGGCTCGGCGACCCACCGAGCCGTGGTCTGGCTGAACGGCGCCCAGGTCGCCAAGCACGAGGGCGGCTACACGCCTTTCGAGGCCGACGTGACCAAGGTTGTCGAGCTCGGTGCCGAGAACCGCGTCAGTGTCGTCGTCAACAACGTGCTGACCTGGCAGTCGCTCCCTCCTGGCTACGTAGAGGACACTCCGGACGGCCCCCGCCAGCGCTACTTCCACGACTTTTTCAATTACGCCGGGCTGCACCGGCCGGTGTGGCTGTACACCACGCCGCGCTCGCATGTTGAGGACGTCACCGTTGTCACAGAACTGGCGGGCAAGACCGGGACCATCCGCTACAAGGTCGAGGTGGCTGGCCCCGGCGCTTTGGCCGTACAGGTGGCCCTGAAGGGCACCGACGGCACCGAGGTCGCCCGGGGCGCCGACAGTTCGGGCGAGCTCGAGGTGGAGGACGTCCACCCGTGGCGGCCCGGCGAGGGATACCTGTACGAGCTCACCGTGGAGTTACGGGACAGTGCCGGGGTCGTCGTCGACTCGTACTCGCTGCCCGTGGGCATCCGGAGCGTCGAGGTTTCCGGCGCACGTTTTCTGGTCAACGGCGAGCCCTTCTACTTCAAGGGCTTCGGCAAGCACGAGGACAGCGCGCTGAGGGGCAAGGGCCACGACGACGTCTTCATGGTGGCCGACTTCGCGCTCATGGAATGGCTCGGCGCCAACTCTTTCCGTACTTCGCACTACCCCTACGCCGAAGAGGTCCTCGACTACGCCGACCGTCACGGCGTCGTCGTCATTGACGAAGCCCCTGCGGTCGGGCTCAACATGGGACTGGGAGGTGGGATCTTCGGCGGCCAGGGTTTCACCACCTTCTCCGACCAAACGGTCAACGACGCCACTCGGGAAGCCCACCGCCAGGCGTTGCGCGAGCTCATCGCCCGCGACAAGAACCACCCCAGCGTCGTGGTCTGGAGCATTGCCAACGAGCCCGAGTCCGACACACCGGAGTCGCGGGCCTATTTCGAGCCGCTGGCCGCCGAGGCCCGGCAGCTCGACGCTTCCCGGCCCGTCGGCTTTGCCAACGTAATGCTCGCCCCGCCCGACAAGGACCTCATCACCGACCTCTTCGACGTCATCATGCTCAACCGGTACTACGGCTGGTACATCGCCACCGGTGACTTGGCGGCAGCCGAGCGGGAGCTCGAAGCCGAGCTGAACGCATGGGCTACCAAGTACGACAAGCCCATCATCATCACCGAGTACGGCGCCGACACCGTGGCCGGCCTCCACAGTGTCTTGGCGGCGCCCTGGACCGAGGACTACCAGGTTGAGCTGTTGGCGATGTCGCATCGCGTCTTCGACCGTGTCGACGCCGTGGTCGGCGAGCAAGTTTGGGCCTTTGCCGATTTCGCCACCCCGCCGGCCGTCATGCGGGTCGACGGCAACAAGAAAGGGGTCTTCACGCGCGAACGGCGCCCCAAGGTCGCAGCGCACGCGCTCCGGCGCCGGTGGCGAAGGCTCGAATAGGCGATCGGTCGCACCAACTGACTGAAAGAGCTGGTCAGGCCGCCAAGTCGAACACGACGACGCGTGTCGCTGGTGGAAAAATCCCCCCTCCGACGCGAACGCCCACCTCGCTCTCACTACGGTGAGGGACGCTTCGCCACTCACGGCAGAAGCGTGTGGGTGCCGAAAACCCCATCTAAGCGATTGACCTGGGAATTCTGTGCAGGACTGGAGGACATGATCGGCACAGGCAGGCGGTCAGGACCATTCAATCCCGGCCGACGTGTATCCCAACCTGGGTGCTACCAGGTAAGCGACCTTCGCTAGACAGAAGGCATCCGATACGTGTCATCCCAGTTCAGGACACCTGGACGACATTTTCGGCACTCACAGGATGCCCCGCTCGGGGAGAAT